>JBGSSG010000313.1:0-3672 GCA_041737185.1 Anaerohalosphaeraceae bacterium | reverse complement strand
CAGGTTCTGGCTCACCTGCCAAGCCCGCAGGCACAGTCGGCCGTTGCGCAAATGGCACTGCTCGAAGAAAATGCCCCGGATGTGCGAATCTCGGCCTTTGAGTCCCTGTCGCTTTCGGCAAAGAAAAACGCCAGCCTGCTTCGCAGCGAGCAGATTGACGCCATTTACTCCTTAGTCGGTTCGACGAAAACCGAACCTGCACTGCGCTCCGCGGCGGCAGGCGCATTCGGCGCTCTGAACCTGCCCAGCGAAAAGGTCAAGGGTTTGATTCTCGACCAGTCGAAATCCTGAACAAAACGTTTCATAAGGGCAGGCCGTCTCTGCCGGGCAAATGTTTATGGGAAAAAAATTCAAATCCCTTAAAGATGAAAACTTCGCCAGGGGGGCTAAAAAATGGATGGGCGTAGGCTTCGAGTTTGTCGTGGTAGTAGGGGGGTTTTGCTGGCTGGGAAATTTGCTGGGCCGATTGGACAAGGACTCGCCCAGGCTCGGATGGATGATTGTAGGTTTTTTTATCGGGTTTGGGGTTATGATATATATTATGGTTAAGCGTGCACAAAGCCCTGATGAAGAAGAACCTCAAGACAAAGAAAACAACCAAAAGAAGGAATAGAGGCTGCTTTTGACTATTGAGAAGAGAAACAACTGCAAAACCTGGGACCAGACAGTGCGGCTTTGGATGGGCCGGTTAACTGCGGTTGCGGTGTTTTTTGTTTTTCTGACGGCATTTCTCTGCCGGCTCAGCGAGAACATCGGAAACGATGCAAGCCGCGCCTTTCCGGCGGCCCTGGCGGTGGGAGTAGTTTCGGGGCTTTCGGCAGGTGTGTTGATATGGAAATTCCGGGCGACAGGCGGCGACTGGGACAGTGCCGGTTTTTTTGTGGCCGGCATCATTCGGTCGTTGATTGCATTTGCCGGGGTCGTTATAATCTGCCTCTTTATGGATATCAGCCTGCCGTGGTTTCTCGGCTGGCTGGGAGTTTTTTATACGGCTTTTGTGGCCCTTGATATCTGGCTTCTGATATGCCTTACGAAGGATTGTCGCTGGAAGGCTCAGGACTTTTAATATGATTCATACAGGACTTTTGGCAACCGCGAATCTGGTTGAAGAGCTGACCACCAAGGATCTGCTTGGCCCCTTCTACATCGGGCCTTTTGCGCTGGTTTTTACCAGTCATATGTTGATTATAACCCTGGCCAGTCTGCTGCTGATGGTCGTTCTGCCTTTGAGCCTCCACCGCCCCTCGCTTGTTCCGCGCGGCTTTTCCAATCTTATTGAGTCCGTCTGCGTCTTTATAAGGGAGGACGTGGTAGGCCCGTTCCTGAAGGACCAGACCGACCGCTATATTCCCGTGTTATGGACGCTGTTTTTCTTTATACTCACGATGAATCTTCTGGGCCTGACGCCTCTCAAGCAGTTCTACTGGATGTTCACAAGGACGCCAAACCACTTCGGCGGCGCTCCGACAGCGAACATCTGGGTAACAGGCGCCCTGGCGACATTTTCATTTTTACTGTTCCACATGGCCGGCATCCATGACAAGGGTTTCTGGAGCTACCTCAAAAGTATGTGTCCGCCGGTGCCCTGGCCGCTGAGGCCTTTTATGTTTTTGATGGAACTTCTCAGTTCCTTTGTTCGTCTTTTTTCATTAGCAATCAGGCTTTTCGCCAATATCGTGGCTGGCCATATCCTGCTTTCGGTCATACTGGGCTTTATCGTAATTTACAAAAATCTTATGGTGGCTACCGTTTCCCTGACAGGCGCTATCCTGATGAGCTTTCTGGAGATTTTTGTCGCTTTCCTGCAGGCCTATATTTTTGTGTTTTTGACCACTGTTTTTATCAGCTTTGCTGTCAGCCACGAGGAGCATTAGGTTTTTTGTCTTGAAAACGGAACAAATACTCAAGTAAAGAGAATATAAAACAATACTTTTTCAGGAGGTTCTTGGCGAATGTGGCAGATATGGACATTAGCGTCAGTGTTGATGGCGGCGGTCGAAATAGACAACAAGGGGCTTGGTATGATCGGCGGCGTCATCGGCGCGGGACTTATTGTGATAGGCTCAGCCAGCGGCATCGGTAAGCTTGCCGGCAGCGCAACCGAGGCTATCGCCAGACAGCCCGAAGCGGGCCAGCGTATCTTTACTACAATGATTATCGCCGCGGCTCTGATTGAAGGCGTAACTTTATTTGCCTTGATTATCTGCTTTGTGGCGGTCTTTTAATTGGCTAACAGGTACTCCCCGGAGGAACGTCCGATGCGGTCCCGGCAGGTTTTATGTCTGCTGTTTTTCTGCTTGCACACTGTCTGCATAGCTGTGGAGGAAGCTGCGCCGACTGCCGAGCGGAAGCCAAGCCTGTTCGATGGATATCCCGCCGAGTCAATATGGACTCTTGTTTGGTTTTTCCTGCTGCTTTTGGTTCTCTGGAAATTGGCATGGAAACCTCTTTTGGCCGCTCTTAAAGCCAGGCAGGATCACATCGAAAAACAGATATCGGACGCCGAGGGCACAAAGAAAAAGGCTAACGGCCTGCTGGATGAGTATCGCAGCAAACTTGCCGACGCCGAACGTCAGGGGCGAAATATCATCGACCAGCGGGTCAAAGAGGCCGAGAAACAGGCTAAGGACATCCAGGCGATGAGCCGGCAGGAAATAGAGCAGATGAAACTGCGATTGCAGGAAGAGCTTGAAAAAGAACGGAATCAGACCAATGAGCAGCTCTGGGCGCAGGCCGGACAGATTGTCCAGAAGCTGGGCGGCGAGATTTTCGGCAAGGTGCTCGACGACGCAGACAATCAGGCGCTGATTGAACAGGCTATCCGGCGGCTCAAAGATGCCGAAGAAGAGCGGCAAAATCAAGGCGGATGATCCCGTCAGGAAAAAGTCAGGGTTAAACTGTGGCGGATTTATCGAAACATATTATTCCTGAAATCTACAGCGACGTGATGTTTCAGTTGGCTGAAGATTCCGGTCTGTCTGACAGGGTGCTGGAGGACTTGAAATCCATCGCGGCGTTGCTTGATGAAGAATCCGAGTTTGTTTCGATACTGATCACGACAAAGCTGTCTGACAATGAAAAGGTTCAGGCTGTCAGGCGGGTTTTTGCCGGCAGAGTCTGCCCGCTTACGCTGGATTTTTTGTCCGTCCTTGCCAGACGCAACCGACTCGGTTTCCTGGGCGGTATTTCGGATCGCTACGAAGTATCGCTCAACGAACGAAAAAACACGAAACGCGTCGCGGTTACCGTGGCCCGCAAAATGGACGACCGGCAGCTTGAGAAACTCAAGAACGACCTTCGGCAGGCAATCCGGTCGGAAATCCAGCTTGAATTGAATATCAATCCCGATATCATCGGGGGCATCATCATCCGCAGGGGCGATACCGTTGTGGATAATTCGGTTCGTACGATTCTGGACCGTGCCGTGCAGGCCGTTGTACGCCGCTCAATGCAAAAGTCCCAGTCCCCGCCAGAATATAAGGAAACATAAATGAAATTCGACGCCGGTGAAATAAGCAGCCTGATAAAACAGGAAATCCTGCGGTACCAGACCCAGATCGAAATCGCGCAGGTCGGCTCTGTTCTTGAGGTCGGCGACGGCATTGCGCGGATCTATGGTCTTGACCGCGCTATGGCTGGCGAAATGCTCGAGTTCGACGGCGGCATCGTCGG
>JBGSSG010000271.1:0-19918 GCA_041737185.1 Anaerohalosphaeraceae bacterium | reverse complement strand
GGACAATCCGGCCAGCCTGAAAGTTCCCCAAAAGACCGTAAAAACCGTTTTATCCGACCGGACGGAACGACCCTTTCGTTCCCGCTCGCTGCCAGCCGCTGGCGCGGATTGACAGTTTCTGCCCATTTTTGAGCGAAATCGTCATCTCGTCGGTAAAATAACGCTGCGCCGGCGGGGTAATCTGGACCTGGAGTTTGAGATTCGCCCCATCCGCACTCTGCCCGACCACCTGCATATAGCCCTTTTCGGACTTAACGGATTCAACCTCAATCGGCTCGCCATAATTGCTCTTAATCAAGACCTCTTTAACCTGCGGCTGCCCTGCTACGGCATCGGACAAAATTATCCGCGGGCGGGATATTTCATACATAGGAAGTACCGTAAAAGGCACAAAAACCTGCGGATTTTCGGGGTGGCTCAAACCTATCTGGATAATGCCCTCGGTCATTGCCTTCAGCGCATCTGTCTGTGCTTTAAGCTGGATAAGCTGTTCCGCCGCCTGGGCCTTGGGGTCGAACTGTGCGGTGATTGCGTTATTTGTGGCCGTAAATGAAGTAATGGCGAAGGGTTTGCCGTCTAAGCTGGTGATTTTAATCGGCTCAAGAGCCGCGTTTTCCTTGTTCAGCAACAGATTAAGACGCTGCGGCTCGAACTTGATTTTCAACTCAACGACGGCCTTGATAACCAGCTCGGCCCGCGGCACAACAGGGTCATTGCTCAGAATATAAAGCTGCTTGGATGTAGGACCGGCCACACTGGGGGCGTGAAAACTCACATCAACCGTCCCCGATTCGCCCGGAGCGTATTCCCTCTTGGCAAGCTCCGGCACCGTGCAGCCGCAGGTACTGTCAATATGGGCAATCTTCAGCGTCGCCTTGCCGGCATTGCTGAACTGGAACTTGCAACTGTTTCTTGAATCCGGGCCTATCTTTCCGAAATCGTGTTCGGAAGCCTCAATTTTTATGGCAGGAGCGGGTTCATTCGGGTCTCTGGTCGGCTGGGCAGGCTCGGCGTTTTTCGGCTGAACCGAATCTGCCGGGACCGAGGCCTGAACTGTTTGTCCTGCCGTGTCGGAAACAATCGGCTTTTTGGCCGAAGACTCCTGACAGCCGATAATCCATAAAGAAACAAACACCAGCACGCTGGCTCTGAAAGTTGACTGAACTTTCATCGCGTTATCCCTTTCCCAAATTTAATACTGACTTGAACCGACTCACAAAAAATACCGATACAAGTGTACCACAACGCCTCTTTAAGGCAATACTATTTCGTCCGGTTTTCGGATACGACTTTACAATAAACAGTTCCGCAAGTAAAATCCCTTATATTGCAGGTTATGACTTTTTTTGCAGGAGCCGATTATGAGCGAGCCGCACACCCTGGCCCTAAGTATAGTTGTACCCGCGTACAACGAGGCCGAAAATCTGACCCAGGTGCACAAGGAAATTACCGCCGCACTGACCGGCCGGTACGACTACGAAATTATTTACGTCGATGACGGAAGTACCGACAACAGCCTTAGGCTGCTTTCCGAGATACAGAAACAGGACGGTCGCGTTCGGATAATCCGTTTTCGGCGAAACTTCGGGCAGACGGCGGCTTTTAGCGCCGGATTTAAGTACGCACGAGGCGGTATAATTGTTCCCATAGACGGCGACGGGCAGAACGACCCCGCCGACATACCGGCAATGGTCTCAAAGCTCAAAGAAGGATATGACATCGTCAGCGGCTGGCGCCGCGACCGCAGGGACAATCCGCTGACGCGCACCTGGCCGTCCCGGTTTGCCAACTGGTTCATCGGAAGAATCACCGGCATCCGCCTGCACGACTACGGCTGCACCCTCAAGGCCTACCGCGCCGAATCGCTGGCCCCTATCCGGCTGTACGGAGAAATGCACAGGTTCATCCCCGCCCTGGCAGGCTGGGGCGGCGAAAAAATCACCGAAATGGTCGTGAACCACCGCCCGCGCACCGCCGGCAAAACCAAGTACGGCCTGAACAGAACCTTCAAGGTCATTCTGGACCTTATTACAATAAGGTTTCTGGCCTCATTCTCCACAAAGCCGATTTACGTCTTCGGGGGTCTTGGCGGCGTATGCCTGGCAGGGTCGATTTTTTCCGGCATAGGCGTTCTGTATTACAAATTCATCTCCGCACAGCAGCTTGCGATGAACCGCAATCCCCTGCTGATTATCTCGCTGATGCTTATGACGACCGGCGTTCAGTTTTTGCTGATGGGACTGCTGGCCGAGATACTCGTCCGCACCTATCACGAATCGCAGGACAGGCCCATTTACGTGATTGAAAAAATCCTCGAATCGCACGCCGAGGCCGAACAAGGCTGATTTTTCTATGGACGAACGAATGTCCCGCCAAAAAGCAAAACGCCGCAAAACCTTTAATACACAGCCGATTACCGAAACCAATATAAAACGTCCCGGAAAAATCGCTCTGATTATGGAAATCGCGGCGGTCGCTGTTCTTGCGGCCCTGCCGTTTGCGCTGGGCAAAATCTACGAGCTTAACCAGCCCGACCCCTTTGACAGCGGAGCGTACGTCTATTCGGCAAAACACATACTTGCCGGCGCAAAACTCGGCGTCGATGAAATCGTCTCCGCGCAGCCGGCCACCCTTGCGGTGAACATAATCGGAGTCAAACTGTGCGGCTTTGGCGAACTGGGGCCTGAACTGATTCAGATGTTTCTGCAGGCAGCGGCAATCGCGATGCTGTATTTCACGGCCAGACGGTTTTTTAACCGCACCGCAGCGGTCGTATCCGCGGCCCTTGCGGCGATTTACCTTTCGGCTCCTTTCATCAGCAAGTACGGCAACGTAAAAGAACAGTATATGGTCGCCTTTATAATCCTTTCGGTCTGCTTGTGGATGCGGGCTAAACAGGCAGGGAAAATTTGGCTGTTTATACCGGCAGGGGCCTGCGCGATACTGCCCTATTATTTCAAACCCACCGGCGTCTCAATTATTATAGCGATAGGGCTTTACCTGTCGCTGCTTTTGGTTTTTCGCCGGCTGACGTTCCGGCAGTTTCTTGGGCGTCTTTCGCTGCTCTGTGTCGGGGCGGGCGTCGGCCATGCTCCGCTGGCCGCTCTTTACGCCTGGCAGGGCCAACTCGATTATCTCTTAAACACATTTCCCGCCGTCCTGCTCAAGGGTCTTGCCGCGTTTATCGTAATGGGTTTTCTTCTGGTACAGTTTATCAGACTTGTTCAAAAATACCGGCTGATAGAACATATCAAGTCCGTCCGCCCCGTATTCTGGCTTACCGGTCTTGCCCTGATACTGTTGACGTATCTGGCAGGCGCCGCCATAATTCTAAACGCAGGAGGCGTAATACCATCTCTGGACGTATGGAGCTTTATCCGGCAGACGCCGCCGATAAGCTGGCCGGCCTGGGCGGTGAACAGGATTACAGGATTTGTGAACACACTGGAAGAAGCATCCGGCTCAAGCAGCGTTTACGTCAGCTCCGGCAGGAATCTGTTCGGCTGGTCAAAACAGGCCCCAATCGTCCTGCGGTATTACCTGGCGCTTTCCCTGCCGATTTTTATGGCGATTATCTCCCTGACAGTCGCGGCAATTCGCAATCTGCGGCTTCGGCTCAAAAAAACTCCCTCAACGCTCATCCAGGACCGCTTCGTCTGGGCACTCGGCCTTTTGTGGCTGCTGGACGCCGCTCTTGTCTGGGTAAGCCCGCGGTCTTATGAACAGTATTATATCCCGATGTGCGGCTCGGCGGCGATACTGGCAGGCTATGGAGTATGGCGGCTGACAGAAGGTTTTGCAGCGGCCGGCGCGAAAAAACCCGCGTATGTGTTTGTTGCGGCAAGCTGGTCGGCCATTGCGTTTGCGATGGTTCTGCCTATCTTCATCGGGCAAAGCGTAAGCCCGTTCAGCGGAGAAAAATATCCCCAGGGTCGGCAGCGCGGCTATACGCAGGCCCTTGCGGATACCCGGGACCGTATTAAAAACAAGAGTAAAGGGCCGTGGGAGGAACTGGCCGAATATATTAAACAAAACAGCGCGCCCAAAGACACGATTTACGTCTGGGGCTGGTATCCGGGTATTTACGTGCAGGCTCAAAGGCTCTGTCCGCTTCCGCGGGCCTTCGAGAGCGAAATGCACACGGCAAGCCCCGAAGCCCTTGCCGAAATGGTTCGGTGGATGATAGAAGGTTTTGAAAAAAATCCACCTCTGTTCCTCGTTGACAGCCGCAAGCGGGACTTTCCCTGGAACTGTCCGCCGCTGGACTTGTGGCCGATAGACAACAAAGCCAGACGTTTCCTGGCCAATAACCAGCAGGAGATTGAAATGTATGAGAAGACCTGGAGGCAATTGCTGGCTCGATACGGCCCGGACGAGGCCCTGCGGTTTGACGCGATGAAACCTTTGCGCGAATATGTGATGAGCCGATACAAAATCGTAAACATATTCGGCCCTCACGTATTATTCATAAGAAAGCAGGCCTCTCCGGCTGCCGGATAAACATTTGCTTCCTTATTACAAGATAACGTGTTATCTTGTAATAATTGTTTCCGTTGCTGCAAGTTTAAGAATAAGAGCCGTCCGGATTTTTGCAGATTTTACAGATAAGGTTTACTGTGCAGATGCAATTACACAAAGGTTTAAAACTTGTAGAATCGATGAAGACACTATAATTGTCATTATGGCTAATGAGATTATCAAAACACCCCCTACGGGCAATGATTCGCCTTTTGAACGTATAAAAAGGGTCAACCAAACCGGCAACGAATACTGGTCGAGCAGGGATTTTTCGCAAATTCTTGGCTATTCCGATTATCGCAATTTTGAGCAGGTCATCAAAAAGGCCAAAGCAGCCTGTTTTAACAGCGGACACCGCATAGAGGATCATTTCGTTGATATCACCGAAATGATAGAAATAGGCAAAGGGGGCCAACGGCCTGTATATTCCGTATATATGTCCCGCTACGCATGCTATCTGATAGTACAGAATGCCGACCCGTCGAAGGAAATTGTGGCCTTAGGGCAGACATATTTTGCCGTTCAGACGCGAAGGCAGGAAAAATTCTCAGAGTTATACGAGGGCATACAAGCCATTTGAAGATGGAGTCTTACGAAATAAATCCCGGATGAAAATTTTAACGCTGAATTATGAATTTCCGCCCGTCGGCGGCGGGGCGGCTCCGGTGAGTCTGGAGTTGTGTCGCCGGCTGGCCGCGACCGGCCATCAGGTCGATGTAATAACAATGCGATATAAAGACCTGCCGCGATTTGAGGACATTGACGGCGTCGGTATTTATCGCACGCCGGCCCTGCGACGCCGTCCGGATATATGCAGGCCTCACGAGATGCTCACTTATCCGCTCGGAGCTTTGCGAAAAGCGAACCGGCTGGCTAAAGAAAAAAAATATGATATCGTCCACGCGCATTTCATTATCCCAACCGCGCCGTTGGGCTGCTGGCTGGCAGGCAGAAACAAAATACCTCTTGTCATCACCTGCCACGGCAGCGATGTGCCCGGATACAACCCCGACCGTTTCAAACTTTTGCACCGTATATTGTCCCCCGCCTGGTGGTTTCTGGTCAAAAAGGCAAACGCCCTTGTCTGTCCGAGCGGCTACTTAAAAGCCCTCATCACTGAAAAATACCCCGACGCGCCGGTTCAGGTAATTCCCAACGGCCTTGCCCTGGATATACTGCCTGTGCAGGACATAGCGCAAAAAACTCGGCAAATTCTGCTTTGCAGCCGGCTGCTGCCGCGAAAAGGTTTTCAATATCTCATAAAAGCCGTCAGCGACATCGAACTGGACTGGCAGGTAAATATCGTCGGCGACGGCCCGTACCGCCAGATACTCCAGCAGCTTGCCTGCGAATCCAAAACCCCCATTCGATTCTGGGGCTGGCTGGACCGCAACGACTCGCAGTTCAAAAAATTATACCGCACCAGCTCAATTTTTGTCTTCCCATCAGAGGCCGAGAATTTCCCGACAGTGCTGCTTGAGGCCCTTGCCAGCGGTATGGCCATCATCACAAGCTCGGCCGGGGGCTGCCCCGAAGTTGTCGGCGGCGCCGCCGTCCTTGTCGAACCCGCCAACACCGAACAACTGAAAGAAAAGCTGCTGGCCCTGGTCCAAAACGAGCAGCTTCGAAACAGCCTGTCCGCCGCCGCCATTGAACGGGCAAAAGAATTCACCTGGCCCGGCATCGCCGGGCGTTATGCAAAACTGTTTGAAAAACTCGTCGAGGAAAACAAAAAGACCCGATGAACAATACCAAATCCAATCCCGTTCGAATATGTTTTGTCGCGCCCAAGGCTTACGGGCTTTTCGACCCGCAGATACAAACAGGCTTCGGCGGCGCGGAGGTTGACCTGTATCTGCTGGCCGCGGAGTTGGCCAAAGACAGCGATTTTGACGTGTCATTCATCACCGCCGACTACGGCCAGATTGACGGACAGACAATCGAAAACGTCCGAATCCTCAAAAGCCTCGACTGGAAACAAAATTCCCTCGTCGGCGCGATGAAAATCCGGCGGGCATTAAAACAGGCCCGGGCGGATATGTATATGATTAAAACCGCCTCGCCCGGCGTGCCTTTAGTCTGGGCGTTCTGCAGAACCCACCGGAAAAAATTCCTCTACCGCACCGCGCACAGCAGCGAGTGCGACGGTACATACATAAAAAAACATCCGCTCCTGGGCAGGCTGTTTGCCTTCTGTCTGGGCAGGGCCGACGGGGTTTTCGTGCAGAACCAGTCCGACAGCGAACAGCTTCGCCGAACTATGCGCGTCGAATCTCTCGTAATACCCAACGGCCATCGCAAAACAACGGCGGCTGCCTGTCGCCGCGACCACGTCTTATGGGTCGGGCGCAGCGTCGGCTTCAAACAACCCCAGCGATATCTCGAACTGGCCAGGCAATTCCCGCACGTGCCGTTTATTATGATTTGCAGGCAGGCGGCAGGCGACCTGGATTACCAGTCCCTGCAAAAGCAGGCCGGACAAATCAGCAACCTCAAGTTCATTCAAAACGCTGACTTTCACGATATCGACAAATACTTCGCACGCGCTATGGTCTTTGTCAACACGAGCGACGCGGAAGGATTCGCGAACACCTTCATCCATGCGGCCAAAAACGGCACGGCCATTTTATCCTTCGCCGTCAACCCGGATGATTTCCTGACGCGCTTCGCCTGCGGCCTGTGCTGCGGGGGCAACTTCACAATGATGGTCCGCGGGCTGGATTCCCTGCTGCAGGGGGCAAAATATCTCCAGGCCGGCGAAAACGCAAAAAAATACTTCGGCCAGCGGCACGATATCGAAAAAATCGCGCGAAAATACAAAGCCGTACTTTTCGGCCTTGTCGGGAGATGAAAAAAATGCCTGCTCGCGTACTACACCTTATAAGCAATCTCGGCCCGGGCGGAGCGCAGGTGCTGCTGCGGCAAATCGCAAAACATCTCGACCGGCGGCGATTTGAAACTTTCATCTGCCCGCTGCGCCGCGTCAAAGAAGAAATTGACGTCGGCGCACCGCTTCTGCGGCTGGATTACCGCAACTATGACCCGCGAAAACTATCCGCGATTGGCCGAGTGTGCAAAGAACATAAAATCGACCTTATCCACGCACACCTGCACAAAGGAGTCCTTGCCGGGCTGCTCGTCGCGCCAAAACTCGATATCCCCGTAATCATTCACGAACACGGCCCAGCCGTCCGCAGCGGCCCGCAATATGCGTTGTACCGTTTCCTGCTGAAAAGACTGTGGCGGCGGGCGTCGGCTGTGATAGCGATTTCCCGGCATATCGGCAGCGTACTGGAAACGCGCATCGGCATCGCCCCTGCCGCAATCTGCCTGCTGCACAACGCCGTTGACTTTGCCCCGTTTGAAAACAGCCCGCAGCTTCGCAGCCTGGCGCGCCGGCAGTTGGGCTTTGACGATAATGATATCGTTCTCGGATTTGCCGGAAGACTCGCGTTTGTCAAAGGCGCCGATATCGCGATAAAAACGCTTAAAATTCTTTCCGAAAAATCCAGCCGGTACCGCCTGCTTGTCATCGGCTCCGGCCCGCAGCACAAGAAACTCCAAAGGCTGGCGGACAGACTGGGCCTGCGGGGAAAAGTCCGCTTCGCAGGTTTTTGCGCAGAACCCGCGCAGCTTATGGCCGCGGCGGATATCGCCCTTGTCCCGTCCCGGCAGGAGCCGTTCGGGCTGGTCGGCCTGGAATGGATGCGGATGAAAATCCCCGTCGTCAGCTCCGGCGCAGGCGGCCTGGGCGAGTATATGCACGAGCGGCAAACGGCTCTTATAGCGGATTCCAACCTGCCCCGGCAGGCTGCCGACTGTATTCTTGAGCTTGCCGACAACAGATCGCTTTGCAGCGCGTTAATCGAACAGGCTCACAAGATAACGGAAAATTATCATATCGCCCCCTACATAGAAAAAATGCAGCGATTGTATGACTCGCTGCTGAACAAATAGCAGCATTACTTACGCCGACAGCCGGCTTGAAATATCCAACAGCAGCGCATAAAAAAAGCCGGGTATCAAATCCGGCTTTTGTCCATATCAGGGTATAAAAGTTCAGCGGTTCTTCTTTCTAAGCAGTCCCGCAGCGCCCGCTGCCAAAAGCAGCATTGTCGCCGGTTCGGGAACAAGGGTAACATCGAATGTTGCCATTACGTCTCGTGGAATCTGGGCAAAACCTCCTGCGGGGGGATCTATGAAACGATTAAAGTTATCAACATTAGCAACCGGAAGACCAATCGCTGTGACATCAACTCGATAGAGTTGGCCAGAATCTGCGACGTAGAGGGAAGCCATTGTTCCGGCAGCAAACGAGAGGCTGTCGTCGAAATAAGTGGTTAACAAAGTACCAGCCTGGCTGATGTTCCCCATCGCCGTACCTACGGTTATACTCCGAGTTGCGTCAATTGCGAATGTAAGATCGGGCCAGTTCGCCGGATAGTCCCAGGCTGTTTCTGTGCCGTTATAGGTGTAATCCACGCCCCAGAGCAAGGTGTTGATCTTCAGCGTATATGATGCGCCATCCACAAGATCAAAACTGCCTGAGTCGCCTGTGAGTGTTACTGTATCACCAGGATAGCCCCAACCGTCCAAACTATGGGGAGATCCTGCCGGTGGTGTAACAGGGCCTGGAAACTGATTGACCCAGTCGCCCACCGAGTAATTAACGGTTGCCGCACCGGCGGAAACCGTCATAATAAAAATGACCGCAATACAAGCTACTGTTACTTTTTTCATCTTTCCTCTCTCCTGTCCTTATCAATCCTCTCCGATACAGGCCCAAACGAGCCTGCTGTACAACGCGGCAATTGTATTATCGGGACCTACAGATTACAAGAAAATTTCGCAAAATCCTGCGGTCCGGAGGCGATTTCGGCGGTTTTTGGGCTAAAAACAGCGTTTTTTGTCTTATGCCGCCGGCGCCGGACTTATAAAAAAAGCCCTTTCTGCAGGTTCAAAATCGGCGGATGATGGTTTTTCCCCTGCCGGTGCGGTTTATAAAAAAGTACCGCAGGGCGTCGATGGGGTGGTCGTATACGCCGTCCTTTTCGGGCAGTTCCCCGCCGGTCTGCGGGTAATGATAACAGCTCAAAGCCCGGACAAGGCCCGCGCATTTGGGGTCGATTACAAGCCTGCTTTTCCCGTCGCCTGCGCAAAGGGCGGCGCGGATAAGCTCAATACCCTCAAGTATCGCGCTTGGCCTGTACCTGCACTTTATGCCAAGGGCCGCAAGTTCTTTTACCGCACTTGTGCCGGTAACGTCGTTTCTGCCCGCCCCTGCCGGGTCGCAGAACGTCCCTGCCACGGCAGGCTCGACGCAGGGCGTACGAAGACGCAATTGCCCGGCGTGTTCTGCCACGGTCGCGCGCGTGCGGATATACTCGTCTATGACGCGAACCGCGCCTTCGGATGTTGTCTGAATCCACAGGCACACAAACGGATTTACAAACCCGAAATCAATCGCCCGGTACAAGGGCAGGTTCGGGTCATAAGAAACCTTCGCTACGTGCGCCGAAGTGTCGAACTCGGCAAAGACGGCGTTCTCAAGGCTTGCCCCAAGACAGAGCATCTCCGCGGCAAAGCCCGCCCTGCTGCTGCGGCGCATCTGCGCTATCACATCGTCAATGCGCAGATAGCCTGCCGCGTTTCTTGCCTTCCCCTGACAGTCGCCGTCGAGCGGACATCGGCTGCAGCTTCTTTGGGGCGGACATTTTTCAATCACCTCCCACAGACACCAGCGGAAAACGGGCGTATTGTTTTTCTCCGCAAGGGCGATTTGCTTCTGCATAAGCCCCCAGGGCCGATACACGGTGCTTAGAAGCTCCATCGCCGATTTTGCGCAATCGTCCGAGCGGGTAACAAACTGCGCGGCGGCGAATATATCATCATCGAGAAGCTCGGCCTCGTCGCAGCGCAGCTTGTGGATGTGCCTGCCGCGGACGCTTTTGTCGGACTGGGCAAGCACCTCGACATCCGAGCCGTTGGCAAAGACGCAGCGGCTTTTGCGTATCGGCCCGGCAAGGAAAGAATCGAAACCGTCGTCGATGAAACGCCGCAGGTATTGGTACATTCTGCCGGCCTGTTCCATCGAGCCTGCCAGGATTCTTGTCTGACAGCCGCTCTTGAAAACGCTGTCTAACAGCGTGGCCGCGGCGGCAAGTTTTGTCTTTCCCCCGCCCCTGCACGCCCAGACGACGCAGTCCCCGCTTCCGCCCGCGTCTGATTTTTCAAAATCGCAGGCAAAGGCGTGCCAGAGGTAATCCATCGGCGACTGGTGGTCTGCGCAGATGGGCCTGCCCGGCACGGACAGCTTCAAAAAAACCTTCAGGTAATCGGACAGTTCTTTTTTCGTCCCAGGCCTGTGCCGCCGAAGACACCGCAGAACCGAAAACGCCGATGAACTGGTCAAAAACTCATTTGCCGGGCCTGTCTGTCCCATAAAATTTTCCTCCATTTTTATGCTCTGTTAAACGAAAAAAGGCGGTAATCCGTCGTTGAATCCGCATCCATCTTGACCGACCGGCCGTTTACGATTATTATGTTGAGTCTGTAACCGACGGTCGGCTTAAAATCTATTGTCAGAATTTGCCGAAGAAAGGGGTATCCCTTGATACGAGCGTTATTGACACTGCTGTTTCTGCTTACAGCGAACATCGCCGGGGCCGGGATATCCATTGTTTTCAGGTACGACGATTATGCCGCCAATTCGACCGGGGCAAGGGAAATCAAGCCTCTGCAGAAAAGTATCTGGCAGGGGGAGCAGGAAATCGACGCCCTTTTCCGTCGTTTCAATATGCCGTATGTGGTCGCCGTAGTGCCCTGCTTCGAGTCAACCAGACTCGTCGCCAGTTGGGTCGGACAGGGCGACTTTACAATGGAGCAGGACCCTGAAAAAGTGCTGTTTCTCCGCAGGGGCGTCGCGGAAGGACGCATTGAAGCAGCCCAGCACGGATATACCCACAAATGCAATGTAAAGTCCCGCCACAGGCCCAGCGAGTTTCGTGAACTGCCGTATCAGGAACAATACGACAGGATACTTCGCGGAAAAACCATCCTTACAGAAGCAATGGAGGGACAGGCCCCGCAAACCTTTGTGCCGCCGTTTAACGGATGGGACTCGAACACGGCAGTCGCACTGGAAAAGCTCGGCTTTACAACCCTGTCTGCGGACAGATATTATTTCTATCGTTCGGCGAGAAATCTTAAAGTTATCCCCTATACCGCCAAACTTGGAAATCTGGAATGCCTGCTGCAAAACAATACGTTTCCGGAAAATTCCATTGTCGTAGTGATGTATCACCCGTATGACATAGTGAAATTTCCCGGCGACTTCGGCAGATATTATTTTGGCCCGGAGCGATTTGAAAAACTCCTGGAAATGATTTCCCTGCGGAAGGATATAGAGGTTGTAACCTTCAGTCAGTTGGCCGGGGAGCATCAGGACCTGTCTTTGGAGCGATATCATACTTCACATCAACTCTGTATGTTAGAGTTGTTCTGGAGCAGCACAAGCAAACTATTGCATTTCCATTTTTTGCCCGACAGTTGGAGGGGGTGGGTTTATTGGCCGAAAGACGAATACAAACATCTCGTACGCCGATGGATGGTTATCACGGCCGGTGTTCTGGCGGCGATTATCGCCGCAGGGGCCGGGCTGGGCTGGTTTTTACAAAGTCGCAATATCAGCGTCAAATGGCTTGCTGCCATAGCCTTTATTCTGATTTGTCTTTCTATTGCCGTCGAGGCTTTATTACTGCAGCGGGGGCTTCATCTTAAGATACTGCGTATGGGGCCGGGCCTGCTGGGAATCGGGATGATGATTTCTGTCTTTATGCACTCCATGCGCAGAAAGCCGGCAGGGGCAACATAGGGCTGCTGGACGGCTCGGCCCGCTGGAAGAAGATGGATGAAATGAAGATTTATCGCGGCTCGCGTTCTCATGATACCCTCGGCTGCTTTACCACCTGGTAATTGATATTCTTTTGATAAACTTCATTAGCAAATGTTAATCCACAAACCATTAATAAAATATTAACTTTAAACCTCGTTGCATTCCTTTTCTCTATTTCCTTTAAACATAAATTGACACTATTTTTCTACAACTTTATTGCTTCAGTGATATTTCCACAGTAAGTGTTCCAATTTTATATCGGTGTTGACCATCGTCATCTGAAAGCGGCAGCGCAATCGTCGGTGTACCATCCCGCTTCCCAACCGATATATAGACATCAACTTTTCCCGGATTCGTCGTTGGTGCAATTTGACCAACTGTAAACGTACTTTCGTGTTGGGTTTCAGGGATGCAATCAACAGGGCCGACATTAAGGTCTCTCATATTCAGAGTTTCATCCGTTAAAACTGAAACAATACCGCCATCGGCATCTTTGAGCGTTACCGCCGGGTACCCGCCGGGATAACAGGGGGCGACGCCTTTATTGGCCCAGGTCCATTTCACTTTAAATGGTTGGCCAACAGTAACACTTTTGGGCCAGTTAATCTCGACCGGCATAAGACGATATCCCATTCTCATGTTAATTTTATTTATCATCTCTCTGTTTTCATTAAGCAGAATACGCGGCCACCAGTGGATAGACATATAGCTGGCATGATAATCCTCAACGGCTTTTATCCAGAGATTGGGGGCCCAGGCATTTCGATTTTTTGAGCCGCCATAATGCTCATGCTCCAGTATCACCGGCAGCGTCGGCCAGAACGCCTGGGCCATCTCGCTATGATACCAAGACCGGGGAGGCGGTTGGACCATGATACTGTCATCACGGACTGTAATCCCTTTGCTCAGAGCATAATCGGTAATTAAAAATCGTTTTCCAGGCTTGTCATGTCCGGCATAATCATCACTAATGCAAAGCAACGTCTTCTTGAAATGTTTCAAATGAAGATCAATATGAAGCTTCTGTATTTCGATGTTATCCTGTTGGCTGCTTGCATGGGTATGCCCTTCTCCCCACAGGCCAAAAGTACCAATATCGATAAAATCGACGCGAGGATTATCATCGTAACGAGCTGATACTGCGGCCAGGAACTTATCAAGCTTTTCTAAAAACACCGGATCATCAAAATACGGATCCCAGGCCTCGCCTTCAGTATCGGGACCTTTACCATATGTGTAAAAAGTACCTTTAGCCCCGGCGTCCTTGACCCACTTGGGTGTGGCAAATCGCATCCAGTTTTCTGAACACGTCAACCGTAATGCAATACGTTTGCCTTTGGCAATCCAGCGTTGGGCCGGTGTATCCAGTATCGCCCAGTTATATTCACCTTCTTGCGGTTCAACATAAGCCCAGGGGATACGAAGATAAACAACCGATAAACCCGGAAAATCATCGAGTGTATCTGCAGGACTCAGTTTTGATCCGTAATTATTCGGTACATTGGAGTAAAAATGCATCGTCCAGCCCATACCAGGGTTAACAAGGGCCTGGCCGGTATCCTGAGGATGAAGTACGCATATATCCTGTGAATGGACCGCAGCACTTATCAATAGAAACTGCAATATACTCGTAAATACTACTTTCATATTCAATTTTCGTCAGCGTTCAGGCAGATTTGGATAGATTGCCTGATGTTTTTATTAACAATGGTACAGGAATACCGCTCAAATAACAATGGCACATGTTACGCAAATACTCAATGACGCTCTGCCCTTGCAAATGACAGGTCGCACAAACCGTCAGAATACGTTCCGCATACCAAGCCCCTCGTTCGCTCTGTGTGCCGAAGCTGCCTTTACGCCACAGTACACCCTGACGCACGAGACGATCAGCGGCATTGTTGGTCGGCTCTACATACGGGTCATGCACAAAGGTCCACAGATACCTCTTGTGACTCAGGATATCGCGGCACTTACCGCCCAGATTGCCGTCAAAGCGAGCCCCGACCTGCTGGGAATCGGGATGATGATTTCTGTCTTTATACACTCCATACGCAGAAAGCCGGCAGGGACACAGATTACACCGCAAAGCCGCTGATTTGCCGCAGGAGGCTTTTTTGGGCCGGCGACACGGGAAAATACTCCTGTTTTTGCCCTATTTTGTCCGATAATTGTACTGCCTAAACAGCGATAATCCACGGTTGTTAAAAAAACTTTGTAATTTCTTAATAAATCCTTGACACGCTCTTGTTTTTTTGTAAAATGAGTTCCATCGACAGGCTTTCAGGGGAACGTTATGGAAACCGAAAGAGAAAATTTGTTCTTAGAGGGCCAGGACCTGATTGAGGAAATTGACTCCCTCAATGCCCAGGCCGATAAGCTTAGCCGGCTTTGTCAGGACGTATCGTCTGCGGCAAATGAACGGCACAATTCGACGCTGCATCAGATACCCAGTCAGTTCACCTTCCGGACGGAAGGCTCAAAAACCCAGGAATCTTTTTTCCAGGACTGGGCCATCGTTTAACCCGGCAGCCCCGCACTGTCCTGTGCCAGCAGCGCGAGGATTTTCGCGGCGGTCGCAGGTTGCCGAATGCCGCAAGAATTTCACAAATCAAGCAAAAGCTTTAACCCGGACTTGATTTTTTTAAGCAGATTATCGTCCGCACGGCCTAAACGCCGGAGAGCAAGTTTTTGTTCCAGGGTAATAATCTTGCTTATGCGAAATGTCGAATCGTCTTTAAGCCCCGTATGCTTAAAGCCGGGGTCTGTCTTTTTCAATCTGAAATCAAAATTGCCGTTGTAAAACTTTGTAGTGATAAATATAAAAACCGATTCATTTGACGCCGCAATATGCGAATCATCCGAGACAACCAATGCGGGGCGTATTTTAGAGCTCGTCAAGTCAGTCCAGGGAAACGGCAATAGTACTATATCGCCTCTTTTCAATGGCATATCTGTTCACCGTCTTCCAGAGAATAGATGTCTTCCTGCGGGTCGTTCAAAAAATCAAACACGGGGCTTTTAGACGCATAATTTGTTATGCCTGCGTCAGTCGCTTCTGTGGTTAAAGAGGCGCCCTTTTGGTTTTTTCGTTTCTTATTATGGTATTGCATATCTTTGCAGAGAGAAGAGCCGGTAGTGGTTTGGCGTTTTCCCCCCTTTGTTTTGCTTTTGGCGCTCAAGGTTTTAACCTCCCAACAATAATCGCAAATCCATAGCCTGAACAGTTAAAAGATGGACATTTGCCCATCCGACAAACATATACTACCAAATACATTAGGAAATGTCAATCCCCCTGTTCTGCAAGCAGCGCGAGCATTTTCGCGGCGGTCGCAGGCGTAATCTCCGGCAAATCCGTCCCCACCTGCTGCCTATCGGATTCGCTTACATCGTCTTCATCGCCCCGGCCAGGCAGTTCAAGTTTGCCCGCAAGCGCAAGAATGTCAAGACAGGCTCGCCGGGCCGTCTCCTCCTTCTCGGAATCCGTCAGCGCAACCAGCCTTGCCGCGGCAGCAGGGGCAAACCGCGCAAGTATCATCCTGCTCTGCTGCTGGGCACAGTCCCGCCGGAACGCAAGCTCATCGGCAAAAGCGGGCCGAGCCAGCCATTGCCGATAAAGCTGTCTGCTTACCCCGTGCTTTTCCAGCGCCGCCGATACGTCCGTCGCTCCTGCCGCAAGGGCCTCGATAAACGCCTTCTGTTTAGACGAAAGCCCCGCTGCGACTGTAGGTTCTTTCCTTGTCATATCGCCTCCTTCAAAGAGAATTGTCGATCCCCACTTTCGTGAGGACAAGCTTACGATTGTCGATGGACGATTGAAAAAAGTTCAGAGTTGGTAGTTCGGAGTTAGTAGCAGGGCGGGTGCTTTGCCCGCCGATCCCTTATTCTGTGTTCTTGTGTTCTGTATTCATTCCGCATTCCGGGTCCGCTTACAGTTTCGGGATATGTCCGTGGATTTTTTCAAGCTCAGCGAGGAACTGCGGGTTGACGGGTTTATTTTTCTCATCCTGCCTGCGACGCTCCGCTTCCCGCTCGGCGGCACGGCTCTTCTCGACGTACTCGGCCCAGACCTGCGGGGCGATGTTTCGCAGCTTCGCGCAGCAGTCCGAGTATATGTCGCAAATCCATTTGCCGTTTTCGGTGCAGGTCGCAGGCTTGCCGCAGACCACACAGACCGTCGGCGACTTCTTCTTGCTCATCGGCGACTCTTTTTTGTCCCAGCGATGCACAAGCGGCTGCCAGCGAAGAATCGGACTCCTTCCCAGCCTCCAGCCGAGAGCCTCGTAGTACCGCCAGAAACGCCCTGCGTCCACCGACAGCTTATTTTCCGAAATATACCTTTGAACATCGTCAAGCGAGGGCCTGCCCAAAGGGCTCTCTGTATTTTTTTCATTCTTTTCATTCTTGTTATGTGTTGATGGTTGGTTAGAGGTTGGTTGATGGTCGGTTAGCGGCTGGTTAGTTTGTGTGTGGCCGTCGCTTTTGTCATTTTGATAAGTATCCCATTTACGGATTGTTATCAACGAAAGTTCGTGTGTTGGATGGTGTGTTAAAAATCCAAAGGCTTCAAGTTTTTTCAGCGCCGTCCTTACATTCTGACGTGAAACTCCTTTTCCGCATCTTTCCGCAATCGAGGCAAGCGACGTAATCATTTGTCCGGGCTTGCAGGCGTAGGGCCTGCCCTGCCAGAGCCACTGTTTTTCCCTGTGATTGGCAAGCAGCAGCAGGGTAATCATAACCGTCTTTTGCTCCGGGCTGCCGGCCAGCCAGAGCGGATGCTCAAGCAGACTGCGGTAAAGTCTTATCCATCCCTGACGCATCTGTTCCATTTTCTATTTCCCATTTTCTATTTTTTTTGACACAGATTTTTCTTTCTTTATATACCTATATACCTACATACCTACATACCTACATACCTACATACCTACATACCTACATACCTACATTCTTATATTCTTACTTCTCGAACATTTCTTTTCCGATGTAGAACCTTGCGATGTGCATCAGGCCGATGTTTCTGCGTTTGGCCAGGTTGGATTCCTGCCCGGCAGCGGCGTCAAGGGCCTGTTCGATAAATCGCTTATCATCGGGGCAAAGAAAGAACGTCATTGGCTCAAGAAACGGCGCGGGCTTTTTGACATTGCCCGCCAGGCCCGCAAGTATCGAGTCAATCCGCTCCGCGCTGCAGGCGAGCATTGTCTTGAGATTGTCCTTGCCGAACGAGTCAGCAAGCGAGCCGATAAGCTTTGCCCGAAGCGCAGGTACGTCCCTTCCGCAAAGCCTGTTGAGCGTGGCAAGCAGCAATTCCGCCCCGGCGTCGTCAACGTCCCAGATGACGCAGTCCGCGTGCAGAAAGCCCAGCTTGCCGAGAGCCTTTGCGCGGTGATGCCCGTTGAGTATCTGGAAAAATCCATCGCGTCCCGGCGCAGGCCGAACGACTATCGGCTCATACCTGCCCGTGCGCTCGATATGTCCGCACAGCTTGGCGAACGTCTTTTCGTCCATCCGGTTAGCGTTGCCCGGATGCTCAACCAGTTTTTCAATTTCCACTCTGTCAATACGCATTGTGTCCTCCCTCAAAAGTGATTTACGATTGACGATTGTCGATTTACGATTTCTTTCAATCGTCCATCGTAATTCGTAATTCGTCAATTCCCAGTCCCGCTACGGGCTTTTCTGGATTGAGCCAGATGTAATAGTTCCACCGGTCGGACAGCTTGCCGAGAATATTCTCAAGGCTTTGCGCATCGTCGCCGGCCTGTTCAATTCCAGCGGTACGACAGAAAATTTTAATCTGGCCTTCGACAAATTCCCTGCTGGGCTTATCGAGAGCCTCAATGCGCCGCTGACAAAGCTCGCCGTCAGCCCAGAGATGCCGCTCTATCCCGACCGTCTCAATCGCCGATGCCAGCCGTTCGACAGATGCGCTTTGCGGCGACGAATAGCAAATCATCCCTGCGTTCTCGAAAAATCGCGTCCACCTGCCCATAATCGCCATCGACTCGACCATCGCAGCGTCCGCCATCGGCAGCGTCCGTCTTACAAGCTCGCCCGCCAGGCCAAGCCCGCGCCACCTCGGCTCGATAATCACCCTGCTTATGCACCGCACATTCTGATTGAGAAGACTTAGACGCTCTGTGTTTGTCGCGGGCCTATTGAAAAAGCCGCCCGTCGCGACGTTCCGCGCCGAAACCTGCGGCACAGGATATGTATAGACAATAACGCCCACCACAGGACAAAAACGCCTCCGCACAGGCTGGCCGTCGCGAAGAACCCACACGCCCGACACTGGCCCAAGCCTTTCCCCGCGATAATGAAACCTCGCCAGCGCGCGGTAATCGTCCATCGCCCCCGCCTCAAGCGAAAGATACTTTTCAATCGAACATCGCACCTGCATAAGAATATACTCCAAACTCAAAACTCAGAACTCAGAACTCCTTTTCCTGTCTTTGTAAATCACTTCCGTATTGCCCGAAAGGTACTTTATCACCACCACATCCGGCTGCAAATCCACAAGCAAATCATCGTGCGCGCTTGCCAGCACAAAGACCCTGCCCCCCGCATTGGCCAGCCTGCGGATGTTATGGCTGATTACTGCCGCGCTTATCCTGTCAAGCCGCGAGCAGAACTCGTCGGCGAAAATAAACTTCTTCTCGCTAAGCAGCGCACGGGCCAGCCTGTACCGGTACTGTTGCCCGTCCGAAAGTGCCGCAGGAGCCTGGGCAAGCGCAAAGACCTCGCTAAGCCCCGCCTTTGATAATACCCCGACCGCCTCGAACAAATCGCCCTGTACACAGTCGATAAGCGATTTGTCAGGCTCAAGCGGTATCTCGTCCAGCCTTATCCGCTCGTCGGCAGGCGAAAGAGCGTACATCTCGTTGAGCAGCACCGTCTTGCCCGCCCCCGATGCGCCCGTGATGTAGCAGATGTCGCCGTCCCGCAGTTGCAGGTTTAACCGATGCACACAAACGCTTTCGCGCAGACGAGCCACGCTGACCCCGAACATCCGCAGCAGCCCGCCCAGCCGGTCGGTCAAAACAGGCGACCAGTCAAAACGCTTTTCAACATCAAATCGAATCGTTTCCATAAAAAGCTCCTTGAAAAAAATTATTTACGATTTTCGATGGACGATTTACGATTTCTTTCAATCGACAATCTTCAATCGTAAATCGTCAATCCTGTGTCTGTTATCGGACCGAAAAAACTTCATCCTGCAATTAAGCCCGGCAGAGCTTGTGCCGATAAAACTCGCGGAGGCTTACGAAGGAGTTTGTTATGGCTGAATGTGAACGTTTGACAAAATGTCCTTTTTTTAACGCGACAGATACCTCGCTTATGCCCCAGCTCTGCGAAATGCTCAAAGAGCGGTTCTGCCTTACAGACAACACCGGCTGTGCCCGCCTTGCCGTCATTGCCGCACTTGGCCCCGAATACGTCCCGTTAATTATGACCCCCTTCCAGACAGAGTGGGCAAGGCAGATACTCGCCGAAAACAGCGTCCCGCAG
>JBGSSG010000247.1:0-2250 GCA_041737185.1 Anaerohalosphaeraceae bacterium | reverse complement strand
AATCCGCACAACGGCTAAAGACGCTCCCTGAATTCATGACCAGTACCAAAGAAAACCTATTCCAGCCAGGATGCACCGATCGACACATCCACTTTCAGCGGAACATCCAGCTTCAGAGCACTATTCATCTCGGAGGCAATCCACTCGGAATGCTTGTCTGCTTCTGTTTTCGGCAGTTCAAAGACCAGTTCATCGTGAATCTGGAGAATCATTTTTATGGGCAGGTTTTGTTTTTCGATTTTGCGGTGAATGTTAATCATCGCTACTTTGATAAGGTCGGCGGCGGAACCCTGAATTACCGTGTTAATAGCGAGCCTTTCGGCCTGCGAGCGGATGTTGAAGTTTTTGCTGTCCAGGCCGGCAATCGGGCGTCTTCGGCCAAGAATGGTCTGGGCATAACCAAATTTGGCGGCCTGTGCGATTGTCTCGTCCATAAATTTTCTTATGGACTTGTAGCGTGCGAAGTAGTCGTCGATGAATCTTTTGGCCTCGGCCTGGGGGATGCCGATGCTTTGCGACAGGCCGAACGGGCCCTGGCCGTAGATTATGCCGAAATTGACGGCCTTGGATTTGGTACGCATCTCGGAGGTTACCTCGGCGATATCCACGCCGTAAATCTGCGAGGCGACGAAGGTGTGGATGTCCCTGTCCTGCTCAAAGGCGTTTCGCAGGGCAGAGTCCTTTGAGAAGTGGGCCAGCAGACGAAGCTCTATCTGCGAATAGTCGGCGCTTAGAATGGCGTCGTTTTTATCGCCCGGCACGAAGGCTGCGCGAATTTGTCTGCCGAGGTCCGTTCGTATGGGGATGTTTTGCAGGTTCGGGTCGGACGACGACAGCCTGCCCGTGGCGGTAACCGTCTGATTGAACGAGGCGTGAACTCGGCCTGTGCGGGGGTTGATAAGGGCGGGCAGCTTGTCAATGTATGTGTTTTTGAGTTTGACAAGCTGGCGGTATTCGAGAATCAGCGGGATTACTGGATGCCTGTCCGCCAGTTGTGTCAGGACATCGGCGTCGGTGCTGCGCTGGGTTTTGCCGGTTCGTATGGAGGGCAGAGCCAGGCGGTCAAACAGGACTTCGGAGAGCTGTTTGGACGAGTCGATGTTAAACATTTCGCCTGCCGCGGCGTGGATTTTGTCCGTGAGGTCGTCAATCCTGGCGGTGATGGATGCGGACATCTTTCTAAGAATCGATGCATCAATCGACACGCCGTTGGATTCTATGCGGGTAAGTACCTGCACAAGCGGCATTTCGAGTTGCTGGAAAAGTTTTTTCAGCGAGGGCTGTGCGTCCAGCCGAACCGACAGGTACTGCCAGAGCTGGAAGGTGATGTCGGCGTCCTCTGCGGAGTATTGGCAGGCAGCGGCGGTATCGACACAGTCAAAGGTGAGTTGGTTTTTCCCTTTGCCGATAAGGTCTGAAATGGGGATGGTTTGATAGTCGAGAAAATCCCGCGCCATAGCGTCGAGTGAATGGCTATGCCTGTCCGGATTAAGGCAGTACGAGGCGACCATAGTGTCAAAGCATTTTCCGTCTTCAAGAGCGACGGGCAGGCGGGCGTTTTCGAGGATGATAAGGTCGTACTTGAGGTTCTGCCCGATTTTGAAACGCTGCGGGTCGGCCAGGATAGGGGCAAGAGCCGGGCGAATTTTGTCCAGTTCAAGATGTTTTTGTCCCAGCGGCGCGCGGACGGGCAGGTAGAACGCGACGTCAGCCTCGAAGCAAAAACTCATTCCCACTAACTCGGCCCGCATCGGGTCGATGGATGTGGTTTCCGTATCGAGTGCAAAACGCTGCTGTTTGCTGAATTCTTTGTAAAAGGAATCGAATTTTTCCGGCGTATCTATGAGCCTGTAGTCTTTTTTGCCGGCTGCGGCGCAGGCTGTTGCCGGGATATCAAAAAGCTGTCCCTGCCTTGGCTGCGGCGGGGTCTTTTTTTCCGCCTCCCGGGTTTTTAGGCCAAGCTGATTGAGTAGCCGGGTAAAACCAAGCTGCGAAAATATCCCTGCAAGTTTTTCCCTGTCGGGTTCTGTAAGGGCAAAAGCTTTTTCGTCCAGTTCAACCGGCGCATCACAGTCGATTGTAACTAATTTTTGGGAAAGAAAAGCCTGTTCTTTGAAGCTGCGGAGGTTTTGGCCGCGTTTGCCTGGGATTTCGTCGGCGTGTTTATAGAGGTTTTCCAGCGAATGATATTTTTGAATCCAGTCCAGCGCGGTTTTTGGGCCGACATCGGGCACGCCGGGCACATTGTCG
>JBGSSG010000218.1:0-3137 GCA_041737185.1 Anaerohalosphaeraceae bacterium | reverse complement strand
GCTGTCGCCGTCAAAGGTGATATACTCCACCCAGTCCTGCATTTCTTCAGGAGTGCCCGACCCCACGTTGCCCGCCACATAAGCCTTGCAGCCAAGCAGTTCACACAAATCAAAAAACTCGTGCGTCCCGAACGCGTTCGTTTCGGTTACCATTCCCCAGTGCGTATTAACCATCTTCGCACGCTTCTCCATCGGCCCAATACCGTCTTTCCAGTGGTACTCGTCGGCAAAACAACCACCGGGCCAGCGAAGCACAGGAACATTTATCTTCTTCAAAGCCTCGACCACATCCGTCCGAATACCACGAACATTCGGTATCTTGGAATCCTGACCGACCCAGAACCCCTCATGAACACACCGCCCAAGATGCTCGGAAAAATGCCCATATATCTCCGGCGCTATTGTCACCCCCCCCTTATCCGCCTGCACCACCAGCGTATTTACTTTCTCAGGGCCGGTGTTGACCTTTACGCCTGCAAATGCGCAACTTCCTGCAAAACAAAAACTTAGCACGACAACTAATAGGTTTCTTCCGAACACGTTTTAACCTCCCAAAATAAAATTTGAAATCCCCTGCTTTGACAAAACGACATTTTTAACATTACCAGTACAGTGCAGTGCAGTATATTATGAATCAGCCGCCCCCTGTCAAGAAAAATCTCAAAACCTGCTGTCAAAATCCCCCGCCTGTCATCCCCTCAATATCCCCCAGCTTCCTGCACGCGGCGCCGGTAAAATACCACGCCTCCGCGTCATACAATAAAAAGGAATTATATGCAGGTGGATGTCTGTGCCGGTTAAGCGGCCCGGATACGCAGCGGGGGCAGGGGGCGCTGCGCGAGAGAAGGGGGTGGCTAATCGCCGAGAGAGTAGAAAGGAGAGCAGAGGACAGGTGCGCGGGGTTTTGAAATTGACAATATCGGCGGCGGGACGTAATCTAAGGGCGTATAAGAAGGTTTTGAAAACATATTGAAAGAGAGAAAATTATGATAGTTGTAACCGGCGGAGCGGGGTTTATCGGTTCGGCGCTTGTGGCGGGTCTGAACGCAGGCGGCTATGACGATATCCTTATCGTCGATATCCTCGGCAGCGACGAAAAATGGAAAAACCTGCGCAAACTCACGTTCGCGGATTATATGGAGGCGGAGGATTTTTCGGAGGCCCTGGCTGAAGGCCAGGCGGACTGGGACGTCGATGCGGTCTTTCATCTGGGCGCTTGTTCGGACACGACAGAGACGGACGCAGGCTTTCTTATCCGCAACAATTATGAATACAGCAAAATGGTCGCACAATGGGCAGTCGGTCAGAACGCCCGGTTTATTTACGCCTCCAGCGCCGCGACATACGGCGACGGCTCGGCGGGGTTTGGCGACGGCCAGGACAACCTGGAAAATCTGCGTCCGCTGAATATGTACGGGTACAGCAAGCAGATGTTTGACCTGTGGGCCAGGCAGACGGGCCTTTTGGAAAAAATCGCAGGGCTGAAGTATTTCAATGTCTTCGGGCCGAACGAGTATCATAAGGGCAGGATGCGGAGTTTTGTTCTGAAGGCTTATGAGCAGATTAAGCAGTCGGGGAAGGTGCAGCTTTTCAAGTCGCACCGGCCTGATTACGGGGACGGCTGTCAGGTTCGCGATTTTCTTTATGTGAAGGACGCGGTTGAGATGACTTTGTTCTTTCTTGACCAGCCAGAGATAAACGGCATATTCAACATCGGCACGGGCAAATCGCGGACGTGGAACGACCTTGCCGGTTCGGTTTTCGCCGCGATGGGCAAAGAGCCTGTGATTGAATATATCGCGATGCCGGAGGACATCCGCGAAAAATACCAGTATTATACGCAGGCTGAAATCGGAAAGCTCCGGGACGGCGGTTATGTGAAAGCCATTACGCCCCTCGAAAACGCGGTGGCAGACTATGTGCGAAATTATCTGACAAAGGGAGAATTTCTCGGATAAGCTGCATCGCGCAACTTTCTTTAATACAAAGACTTACAAAGTGTTGCTATATCAAGACACGTCCGTTGCATTATAGTTTTACAGAAGTGTTTTGAACAAAAATTTGTCTGCCGGCGTATTTTTCACAAAGGAGATATCTGCTGTGATATTCGATGATTTTGTTGTTTACCGTCATAAAACCATAAATAAAGAAAGGGACGCCAATGTCAATCAGGTCAAGAGTGAAATGTTTTGTTATTTTATCTGCTGTGCTGTTTGCGTTTGTGCCATTGATTTATGCAGCGGACGAAAACGGTATAGAGACGCTTCGCAAGACCTCGAAGGCGTTTTCGGCTGTGGCAGCGAAGGCGACGCCGGCGGTGGTATCAGTGCAGGCCGAGCAGACCGAGCAGGCCGTTGGGCAGCAGGGCATGGACAATGTTTCGCCTTTTGACGACGAGTTTTTCGAGCAGTTTTTCGGGCCGCGTTTTCGACAGCGCAGTGTTCCGCGGCCGGAGAAGAGTACCCGTCAGGGTTCGGGCTTTATCATTTCCGCTGATGGTTACATTCTGACAAACAACCATGTCGTTGAAGACGCCGAGAAAATCACGGTAAAGCTAAAGGATGGCAGGGAATTGCAGGCCAAGACCATCGGCACCGACCCTGAATCGGAAGTGGCGGTGATAAAGGTCGAGGCTGAAAAGCTGCCGTTTATTGAGCTTGGGGACTCGGACGAGCTGGAGATTGGCGAATGGGTGATTGCCGTTGGCAACCCATTCGGACTTGCTGAGACGGTAACCGTCGGTGTGGTCAGCGCAAAGGGCAGGCAGATTGGTCTGACCGAGGGCGGATATGAGGACTTCATACAGACCGACGCTGCGATTAATCCTGGCAACAGCGGCGGGCCTTTGCTTGACCTTGAAGGCAGGGCGATAGGCATCAACACCGCCATAATCACCCGCAGCGGCGGGTATATGGGCATCGGTATGGCCATTCCTATCAATATGGCAAAGTCGGTCAAGGACCAGCTCGTAAGTTCCGGCAAGGTGGTCCGGGGATATATCGGGGTTGCGATGAATCCTGAAGGCGTTACGCCCGACCTGGCGAAGGCCTTTGGGCTGGAAAAGAATACCGGGGTGCTGGTGACAGAGGTTGTCGAAGACTCGCCGGCGGCAAAGGCGGGGCTAAAGCGGGGCGATA
>JBGSSG010000131.1:0-3783 GCA_041737185.1 Anaerohalosphaeraceae bacterium | reverse complement strand
AGATCGTTGTCCTTGACATATTTCGATGGCCGTGTCGCAATTTTCTCCTGAAACTCGGAATGGTTCAATGGGCTGTATCCCTCGAAAACATAAAGCAAGACTACGTCTGAAATGGAAGTATCCGATTTTGGGTAAAGACTATAGTCCTGTCCTTTTTTTTCAATTTTTTCCAAGTAGCGATTCCCTGGTAACTCCTCGGGCCAATACCACCATACACGAAAACCAAGCCCACCGATAAGGACAACGACGATCCCTGCCTTGATCAGATTGCTTCGATTCATGCCTTCTCCATCTGTATAACAATGATTATACATTCAGTACAAGAAGTTCCTATTGCTTCTTCGAAGTTCATAGTTCTCCTTATTCCCATCTTGAAAAAATAAATAAAGGGGTCAGGAGCATTTATTGGCATTGTTCCACTCTTGCTTTTTTTCAACCGCTTTTTGTCGTGTCGAAAACAATTATCCTTTCTGCTGGATTTTGGCCCAGGCGTCTTTGAGCGTCAGGGTACGGTTGAACACCAGCCTATCGGGTTTGCTGTCCGGGTCGGTGCAGAAATAGCCCATCCGCTCAAACTGCCAGCGGTCAAACGGTCTTGTGTCTTTAAGCGCAGGCTCGACCTTGCAGCCGGCCAGAACCTGCATAGAGTCGGGGTTGAGATTGGCGGTAAAGTCCTGCTCCTGCTCCGTGTCTTCGGGATTTTCCTTTGTAAATAAATGGTCGTACAGCCGTACCTCCGCGTCGATGGCATTAGCGGCGCTGACCCAGTGCAGTGTAGCCTTTACTTTTCTGCCGTCGGGACAGTCTCCGCCTCGGGTGGCGGGGTCATAAGTGCAGTGCAGCTCGACGATATCTCCGTTTGCGTCCTTTATGACATTTTCGCATTTTATAAAGTAGGCGTAGCGCAGCCGGACTTCTTTGCCGGGCGATAGGCGGAAGAATTTTTTCGGCGGCTCTTCCATAAAATCTTCCCGCTCGATGTACAGTGTCTTTGAGAAGGGGACTTTTCGCGTCCCCGCCGATGGGTCTTCGGGGTTATTGACCGCATCCAGCCATTCGACCTGTCCGTCCGGATAATTTGTCAGCACAACCTTCAGCGGCCGCAGCACAGCCATTACGCGCGGCGATGTCTTGTTCAGGTCTTCGCGGATGCAGTGCTCAAGCAGGGCCACATCGACGGTGCTGTTGAACTTGTTGATGCCGATAATCCTGCAAAAGTTTCGTACCCCTTCCGGGCTGAAACCCCGCCGCCGAAGACCCGAAAGGGTGGGCATACGCGGGTCGTCCCATCCGCTTACGTGTTTGTCCTTTACAAGAGAGAGCAGCTTCCGTTTGCTCATCACGGTGTATGTGAGGTTCAGCCGGGCGAACTCAATCTGCTGCGGGTGGTAGATGCCGAGCTGGTCGAGAAACCAGTCGTACAGCGGCCGGTGATTTTCAAATTCGAGCGTGCATATCGAATGAGTGATGCCTTCGATGGAATCTTCCAGGCCGTGCGACCAGTCGTAAGTCGGGTAAATGCACCAGTTATCGCCCGTGCGGTGATGGCTGGTATGCAGGATGCGGTACATAATCGGGTCGCGCATATTCAGGTTGGGATGGGCCATATCGATTTTTGCCCGCAGAGTCCTGCAGCCGTCGGGAAATTCGCCTTTTCGCATTCGTTCAAACAGGTCGAGGTTTTCTTCTGCGCTGCGGTTTCGGTACGGGCTTTCTTTTCCGGGCTGTGTGAGTGTGCCGCGGTATTGGCGGACATCCTCTCCCGACTGGTCGCACACGTAAGCCCCGCCTTTTTTAATCAGTTCGACTGCCCACTGGTACATCCGCTCAAAATAATCGGATGCGAAGAACAGCCGCCCCTGCCAGTCCCAGCCGAGCCATTTTACGTCCTCGATTATCGAATCGACATACTCCTGTTCTTCTTTTGTCGGATTGGTATCGTCAAAACGCAGGTTGCACTTTCCGCCGAACTCCTCTGCGACGCCGAAATTCAGACAGATGCTCTTGGCGTGCCCTATATGAAGATAGCCGTTGGGTTCGGGCGGGAATCGCGTATGCACCCTGCTGTCCCGCTTGCCGGTTTTGTTGTCGTCGGCGACAATCTGCCTGATAAAATCCAGCCGCTGCGACGGCTCGTTTGTGCCGTTATTTCCCATAATTCAGACCTCAAATTTACATCACTTGAAAAAACACGACAGAGCCGATATTCTAACAGACAAAAAAGCCGATGTACAGGGTGTTTCAATTTTCGGTAATGCTTTACAAAACAATGATTATGGTTATAATTATAAAACTGTTTTGGCGTTAAGCCCTTATTGACAGGGATATTGTATGGGAATTGCAGAAGTCATAGACAAACAGCGAAACCAGATACTTGCTATCGCGGCCGGATATGGGGCCGGCAATGTGAGGGTGTTTGGTTCTGTTGCCAGAGGCGAGGCGGATGACCAGAGTGATGTCGATTTTCTGGTGGATTTGGAAGAAGGACGCAGCCTGTTTGACCTTGGGGGACTGCTGATGGATTTGCAATCACTGCTTGGCCGTAAAGTGGATGTCGTTACTGAAAAGGGTCTGCATTGGTACATCCGAGACAAAATCCTTCATGAGGCCAGACCGTTATGAAAGATGACCGTCTGTACCTGATTCACATTTCCGAGTGTATCGGCCGCATTGAGTTTTATGTAGGCGGGATGAAAAAAGATGAGTTTATGGATTCATCTCTTGTACAGGATGCAGTGATTCGTAATTTACAGATTATGGCCGAATCCACCCAGCGTCTTTCCGATACGGCAAAGGAAAACCAGCCGCAAATCGACTGGTATAAAATCTCCGGTTTTCGCAATATCCTTGTGCACGACTATCTCGGTGTTGACATCGAACGGGTCTGGACTATCCTGCAAAAAGACATTCCTGCGATGAAAAAAGCCATTGCTGAAATGATGAAGTAAATCAGGTTTATGATACAAAAGGTCGTACACAAGGCCAAATTAAGCGAGCACGACGAAATCCGGCAGAATCTGGAATACTGGCTTTCCCGTCCGCCGGAAGAGCGTATCGCCGCAGTCGAATTCTACAGAAGGCAGGTCTATGGAGATATCCCGCGACTTCAAAGAGTTGTTAGAGTTGTTAAACGCTCACAAGGTTGACTATGTGATAGTCGGGGCTTACGCTCTTGCCTTTCACGGGTCTCCCCGTTTTACCGGCGATATTGATATTCTGGTCAGGCCGGACAAAGACAACGCCTGTAAAATTATAGAAACACTCTCCGAATTCGGCTTTGATTCTTTGGGACTGAAGGCGGATGATTTTTCAAAACCTGACAATGTGATTCAGTTGGGTTATCCCCCTGTTCGTATTGATATTATAACCACCCTGACCGGCCTTGACTGGGAACAGGTCGAAGCGGGCAAAGTGGCCGGCGTTTTTGGCCCGGTGTGTGTGTTTTACATCGGTAAAAAAGAGTTAATCCGGAATAAGCGGGCCGTCGGCAGAAAAAAAGACCTCGCCGACATCGAGGCCCTTGGGAAATAGCAGGCCTTTCAATTCAAAAACTGCAAACAAATGTCCTTTCGGCGGCCTGAAGCGGGATTATGATTGACGCGGGGGCTTTTTTGGGCTATCCTGACGACCCTTGTCGATTGTTTTTTTTATTCAAAACACAGGAATCGGGTATGCTCAAAAGAACAAATTACTGCGGCGATTTTCGTCTTGGCCACGTCGGCCAGGCCGTGTGCGTCTGCGGCTGGGTTAATTCCTACCGCGACCACGGAAACCTTGTCTTTG
>JBGSSG010000110.1:0-4127 GCA_041737185.1 Anaerohalosphaeraceae bacterium | reverse complement strand
TTCGATTCCCTCCTGGCCTGATAAAGGCTGAAAACGAACCCCCCGGTAGTGAAGTGAAACAGGGAAAAACGATGAATCTGAGCAAAATTTATAAACGCGGACAGGCCAAATATACAAGATTAGGCACTGCCATGTCTGCTTTCGTGATTCTGGTCATAGGCTGCTGGAGGCTGCATGATAAACTGCAGCTTCTGAATAACCTATGGTTTGAAACCCTTGTTCCGGCAGGCGTTTGCCTGGCGGGGGCCGGTCTGATTTTCTGGGTTTTGAACAAATCGAGCGTGTCTGATTTTCTGATTTCCGCCGAAGGGGAAGTAAAAAAGGTAAGCTGGTCGAATCGCAAGGAGTTGTTCAACTCAACAATGGTTGTGATTTTTGTGGTGCTGGCCCTGGCGGTCGGGCTGGTGGTTGTCGATTTGCTTTTGTCTTTGTTCTTTCGGGTTGTTGTAAAACTATATTAGGCCCGCTGTGGATTCGGCGGATTCCGGGAAAATATGACGATGCACTGGTACGTATTACGGGTTGCTTCCAACAAGGAAGAACAAGTTCGCGACACCTTGGCGCGGAAAATGGAGGTCGAGGGCGTCAAAAGCGTGAGCAGGATTATTGTGCCTACCGAGCAGATCAAACGTATCCGTAGCGGCAAGCAGCGTGTAACCAAGCGCAAGCTCTATCCGGGCTATGTGTTTATGGAGCTTGAGCCGAAGGAAGACGGGCGTATTCCCGATGAGGCGTGGTTTATCATTAAGGAAACAATGGGCGTGGGCGATTTTATAGGCACGGAGGGCGTTCCGACGCCTATGCGCGATACTGACGTGGCCAAGATGTTAAGGGAGGCCGAGCGTCCGGAGGATGTGCCCAATATCAAGGTTGAATTTGCAAAAGGCGATATGGTCAAAATCCGCGAGGGAGCGTTTGAGAATTTTGAGGGGACGGTCGATTCTATCGATACAGAGCGCGGCGTGGTGCAGGTGATTGTAACTATTTTTGGACGGAGCACTCCGCTGGATATTGAATACTGGCAAATTGAAAAGATATAAGCGAATCGCAGAATCAGGGTAAATTTATGGCTAAAGAGATTAAAAAGGTTATAAAACTTCAGGCTCCCGGCGGTAAGGCAACTCCGGCCCCCCCGATTGGTCCGGCTCTGGGCCAGCACGGCGTAAATATCGGGCAGTTTGTCTCCCAGTTCAACGAGCGGACGCGCGAGTTTAACGGTACAATTGTACCTGTCGAGATTTCCGTTTATTCGGACCGCAGTTTTGATTTTATCGTAAAAAGTCCCCCCGCGGCGGTTTTGCTCAAGATGGAGGCGGGTCTTGCAAAGGGCAGCGGCGTGCCGAACAAGGAAAAGGTCGGGAAGGTTACCAAGGCCCAGGTGCGTAAAATCTCCGAAACGAAGTTTAAGGACCTCAACGCGTACGACCTCGAACACGCAGACCGGATTATAGAGGGTACTGCCCGGAGTATGGGCATAGAGGTGGTTGAGAACTGAAAAAATAAAGAAAAGATTGGGAGCGGGAAACTCTTAACGCCTTCATTTCAATCTTTCCGCTGACCACGGCGGCTATAAGTGGGAGCGAACGAAACTTAATCGCGAGGATTCTTATGAGAAAAAGAAGCAGACGTTATCTTGGTGACGCCAAAAAAGCCGTCGAACAGCCTGTGAGTCTGTCTGAAGCGGTCAAGAAACTCAAGTCTTTTGCGTCAACGAAGTTCGACCAGACAGTGGAATGCGCTATGCATCTGGGCGTTGATCCCAAGCAGGCTGACCAGATAATTCGCGGAGCCATCAGCCTGCCGCACGGCATAGGCAAGGCCCGCCGGGTTATAGCATTTTGCGAAGGGTCTGACGCCGAGGCGGCCAGAGCCGCCGGAGCCGTTGAAGTGGGAATTGATGACCTGATTAAAAAGGTCATCGACGGCTGGACCGATTTTGACGTAGCCGTGGCTTCGTCAAAAGTGATGGGCAAGGTCGGCAAACTTGGTAGGGTGCTCGGACCGCAGGGGAAGATGCCGTCTCCCAAAAACGGCACCGTAACCGGCGATGTTGTTGGGGCCGTTCGCGAGTTTGCCGCGGGCAAAGTAGAGTTCAGAAACGACGCCGGAGGGAATGTTCACGCCGTCGTCGGCAAGCTCAGTTTCGATGAAGGCAAACTGACAGATAACATCGGAATGTTTGTCGAACACATCAAGAAAATGAAGCCTTCCTCGACGAAGGGAACGTATATCAAAAAGATTTCTCTAAGCGCCACTATGAGTCCGGGCGTTCTGCTGGAAATCACATAGCAAAGAGTTTTTCAGGAGAGCCGGATAAATCAGGCCGCATTAGTTTTTTTTGTCAGCGAGGTGAAATATGAGTTTATATGTAAAAGGACTGGTTCAGAAAGAATACGAAAAGCGTTTTAAGGGCCTCGGTTCGTTTATAGTTCTTCAGACCAGGGGCATAAAAGGCGTTGACAACAACAAGATGCGCGGCGAGCTTAAGCAAAAAGGCGTCAGGATGATGGTTGTGCGGAATTCGATGGTTCGCCGTGCGTTTGCGGGGCTGGGGATGTCGGATGCCGGCGTTCTTTTTGAGGCAGGCCCCTGCACGGTCGTCTATGGCGGCGACAGCGTCGTCGATGCGGCAAAAGCCATTGACGCCTGGTTCAAGAAGTTGAAGGTTATGTCTTTCAAGGGGGCCTTTGTCGAAGGCCAGGTACTTGACGCCGCGGGTGCAGAGCAGTTGAGTAAGATGCCGACCCGCGCCGAATCGCAGGGTCAGATTGTTCAATTGGCCCTTAGTCCCGGCTCGCGTCTTGCCGCCGGCATACTGGCAGGCGCCGGAGGTATTATCGCAGGCTGTCTGAAAACTATTATAGAGAACAAGGAAAAGCAAGAAGCCGCTTAAAAAAAAACATAATCCCGGCCTGTGGGGCTGTCCCGCAACAGCGGGTTAAAAGGGACGGCGGAGTCCCGACTACCTCAGGGTCAAAGACAATACAGGAGTAATTGCAATGTCGGAAACACGTGAATTCAGCGCTGCCATCAAAGAAATGGGAGACAAGATTGTCGGTCTGACTCTTCTGCAGGCCAAGGAACTGGCGGATTACCTTAAGGAAGTACACGGTATTGAGCCTGCCGCCGGCGGCGCCGTGATGATGGCTGCTCCTGCGGCCGGCGGTGCGAGCGAGGCCGCTGTTGAGAAGACCAGCTTCAACGTTATTCTCAAGGCGGTAGGAGACAAGAAGATTCAGGTCATCAAGGAAGTTCGCGCTCTGACCAGTCTGGGCCTGAAGGAAGCCAAAGATTTGGTTGACGGCGCCCCCAAGCCGGTTAAGGAGAATGTCAGTAAGGACGAGGCCGAGGCCGCCAAGAAGCAGCTTGAGGAAGCCGGCGCTGTCGTCGAACTTACATAGAAAAGCGAAGAACTCCGGCAGCCCGCCTGCCGAAAGACTTTCGGCAGGTGCGGGATACAGAGAAATAGTTTGTCCAAACGGAGAATGTTCGAATGAACACAAGGAACACCCGTAGTTTCGGGAAAGTCGGCGACGCCGTTGAAATTCCCGACCTGATAGAGGTGCAGCTTAAAGGCTACAGCCGGTTTCTGCTGGAAGACAAAGCGATCGACAAGAGAAAGAACGCCGGTTTTGAGGCGCTGTTTCGCGAAATCTTCCCTATTGTCAGTTATGACAAGGCGATGGAACTGGAGTATCTTGGGTACGAATTGGAGCCGCCGCGGTACACCGTCGAGCAGTGCCGCCAGTTGCGCCTGACCTATGCATACCCACTGAAGGTTCACTGCCGGCTGAAGCGTAAGAACGTCGAAGCGGTCTCCGAACAGGCGGTCTATCTGGGCGAAATACCCATTATGATAGGCGGCGGGGAATTCATCATCAACGGCGCCGAACGCGTCATTGTCAATCAGCTCCACCGCAGCCCCGGCGTGGACTTTGTCATAGACAGCAAGGACGGCGACCGCATCCTGCACGGCTGCCGAATCATCCCCGAACGGGGAAGCTGGATTGAGATGTCTGTTACGCGAAAGGACGTTCTGGTCATTCGAATCGACCAGTCCAGCAAGATTCCCGCGACGACTTTTCTGCGCGCGATGGACCCGGAGTACGGGAAAACAGAGACACTTC
>JBGSSG010000087.1:0-2899 GCA_041737185.1 Anaerohalosphaeraceae bacterium | reverse complement strand
GCCCTGGTCCAAATGAACGTCCGGTACCGGCGGAGTATGACCTCAAAAAAAGCGCCGGCGGAAAGGTACTTGTTCTGGTCGATATCGCAGGCTCGATTCCTGCCGAGGCCGACCTGACAGAGAGACTTACCTCTCGACTGGCCGGCTTTCTGGTCCAAAAGGCCCATTTGCCCGAACAGCAGATAATCCCATATATACCCGAAACGGCCGCTTCCGCCAGAACCGACCCGGTCGTACTGGCGCAGCGCGCCGGAGCCGAATTGGTTCTCTACACGAGGGTACTCGATTATGAAATGCAGGGATTTCAGGACGGCAAATATTACACGGGTATGCTTGTCTGCAGAGCCGCCCTTATCCGGGCCGGCGACTCCTCGGTCCTTTGGCCCGCAGGTTCTGACGGCAGGGAAATCCACGTGGCTGTGGACGTCGAAACCGCGGGGCGGGATAAGGCCCTCGACAGACTGGCAAACGCCGCGGCACACTGTATCACAAGGGCGCTTTACAACTGCCCTACAAGAGATTTTGGAATCACCGAAGAACGTTTGTCGTTAAGAGAACTTACAGAACAATAATTTTTGGGAGAAATGTCGTATGCTGAAAATTCTTATCGCGGATAAGCTGGCAAAAGAGGGTATTGACCTTCTCAATTCCATGCCGGATGTGGAGTCGGTCGTGCGGCTGGGACTTAGCGAAGACGAGCTGGCCAAAATCATCGCCGATTATGACGGCGTTATCATCAGAAGCGGCGTCCAGATAACCGCAAAGGTTATGGCCAATTCGGGAAAACTAAGGGGCATCGCCCGCGCAGGCGTCGGAGTCGATAACATCGACGTCCCGGAGGCCACGAAAAAAGGCATTATTGTAATGAATACCCCCGGCGGAAACACTCTCAGCGCCGCTGAACACACTATGGCGATAATGCTCGCCCTTAGCAGAAATGTCGTTCCCGCCTGCAACAGTATGAAGGCCGGGGCGTGGGACCGCAAAAAATATACCGGAAACCAGCTCAACGGCAAAATCCTCGGCGTCATCGGTATGGGCAGAATCGGAATGGCCGTTATCAGAATGGCAAAAGGGTTTAATATGCAAATCCTCGGCTATGACCCCTTCGCTGCGCCAAAGGAGGCCGAGGCGATGGGAGTCGAAATCACCGACGATCTGGAACGGATTTACCGCGAGGCTGATTTTATCACACTGCATCTTCCCAAAAATGAAAAAACCGTCAATATGATTACCGCGCGCGAACTGAAAATGATGAAATCCACCGCCAGGATAGTCAACTGCGCAAGGGGCGGAATCATAAATGAGGACGACCTCTACAATGCTCTGCTGAACGGCACTATTGCCGGGGCGGCCATTGACGTTTTCTCAAAGGAGCCTCCGGAGAACACCCGTTTTACAGAGTGTCCGACCTGCCTTGTTACGCCGCACCTTGGGGCCAGCACCGAGGAGGCCCAGATAGAAGTGGCCGTCGAGGCGGCGCAGATTCTTGCCGAGGCTCTTCGCGGCGGGCCTATCAGAAACGCCGTCAACGCGCCGAGCCTGACCGCCGCTTCGCCGATCGTCTGCCGATATGCCGAACTGGCGCAGCGCATAGGCGCCGTGATGAGCGCAATCGCGCCAGGCCATATCAAAAGCGCAAAGGTCGAATGCCGCGGCTCCATCGCCGAAAAACCGGTCGATGCTATTGCCACTGCGTTTCTCATCGGGCTGCTCCAGCCTCACTTTGACACTGTCGTCAACATCGTCAACGTCAATCTGCTCGCTGCCGGGCGGGGCATCAGTCTTGACCGTATCCAGAACCCCGAAATCAGGGACCTCGAATCCAGCTTCACCGCTGTCGTGCAGACCGAAAAAATCGAACGCACTATCAAAGGCACCGTCTTTGGCGGAAACTTTCTGCGCATTATCGAGATTGACGGCTTCGGGATAGAGGTTACCCCCGAGGGTACAATGATGATTATCTTTAACGACGACCGACCCGGCGTCATCGGTGCCGTCGGCACGCTCCTGGGCAGCCACGGCGTCAACATCAGCACGATGGGCGTCGGACACAAAATCGAATCCGGCAGGGCCATACTTGCGGTAAGTCTTGACAAAGCCCCGGACGCCAAAGCCGTCGAAGAAATCAAAAAACTCGACTTCGTCAACGAAGTCCACGTATGCAGACTCCAGTGAACGCCTATTGACGGAGCGCCGAAACCGTGCCGCATCAGCAGAAGTCAGCGTTGAAAGGAAAAACGAAGTCTTCGGACCAGTTAAGTTTCGCCTTTGAGCAAAGCGTACCTGCCGAAACCGTCGCTAATGCCGATGACCGGGCGACTGCGGACTCCCCGCAGGGGCAAAGCGATGAATCCCGTCCGGCAATCGTCCCCAGAGGCCGAAGACAAAGCCAGGCCGCCACCGCCGAGTCTATGGCGGCAAAACAGCGAGACATCAGCGTCAGCGAGTTCTTCGCGAAAAACCGGCACCTGCTGGGCTTTGATAACCCCAGAAAGGCCCTGCTTACCGCCGTAAAAGAGGCTGTTGACAACTCGCTCGACGCCTGCGAGGAAGCGCACATCCTGCCGCGGCTTTCCGTTTCTATCTCCGCCATCGACGGCAGCGAAAACAAGTTTTCTTTAACCGTAAAGGACAACGGCCCCGGAATCATCGGCAAGCAGGTTCCCAACATTTTCGCCCGGCTTCTCTATGGCAGCAAATTTCACACACTCAAAATGAGCCGGGGCCAGCAGGGCATAGGCATAAGCGCCGCCGGTATGTACGGCTCGCTCACAACCGGCCGGCCCGTGCAGATTATCACCCGCACCAATCCCCAAAAAAAGGCGAACCACTACCACGTTCAGATTGACACCGCCAAAAACAAACCCGAAGTGGTGCTGGACGAAGAATGCGATTT
>JBGSSG010000070.1:0-3452 GCA_041737185.1 Anaerohalosphaeraceae bacterium | reverse complement strand
TTATTGCCGCAGTAGGCGTACAGGTTCATCGAGTCGGCGTAGCCGATCGGGTCGGTTTGCAGGAATCTGCCGATGCCTGCGTGGTACATTCTGGCTCTGTAGTAATACAGGCGCGATTCGGCGTCGTATTCCCTGCCGGTGAACATAAAACGGTTGCCGAAGAAACTCGAACGGCTGTCCCAATCCTGGGTATCCAGCTTATATATCAGCGTCCTGCCGAAGGCGTCATAAAAGTACATTTCCACAACGGCGCTATTATGTAAAAGAGCGACGACGGAACCAAGGCCGTCACAGAAGTAATAATACCGATTGCCAGCCGATACGTCAATCATACAAACCGGCTCGTCGATGCCCGGACCGTAGATGTATTTACGGGTCAGGACGCCGTTTTCGTACTCTGCGATAATCTGCGCCCCTGCATAGCAGTAGGCCGTTGTATTGCCGGAGACGGTTTTGGATACGCGGCGTCCGAAGGAATCATAGGTATATGATGCGACAAGCTGGCCGTTTTCCCTGTATTCGGTCAGGCGGTTTTGTGCGTCATAGGCATAGGCTGTTGTACTGCCGATGGGGTCGCCGTCGGAATCACACGTCTGCTGCGTTGTCGGTGCGGCAAGTCATTTTGTCAGAAGCTCTTAATCTTCTTGCAAAACCGTCATTTCGGGTGTAAAGTAAGCGAAAATTTTTCAGGATGTGTTTCTGCTTTGGAAAGGCGGGAATGCAGATACGGTAAGTTCTTGTCATAAAGTATTTTGCGCCTGTAGCTCAATTGGATAGAGTATTGGTCTACGGAACCAAAGGTTGCAGGTTCGAGCCCTGCCAGGCGCGTTGTTAGTCGCTGGTCGCTGGTTACTGGTCGCTGGTTATTAACTGATAAACGCTGGTAAATAGTCGAGGAATTTTATGTCGGAATTTTTTGAGCAGTTGATTGCACGTGCGGCCGGTGAGAAAAAAACAATCGTCCTGCCGGAAGGCGGCGATGAGCGTACGATAGCGGCTGCCGGGATTATCCTTAAAAAGGGGTTTGCAAACATAATCGTGCTGGGACAGAAGGATGCGCTGCGTTCTGTTCTTAAAAAACACAACCTGACTGCGGAACAGGCGGGGCTTTGCGACCCGAAAAGCGACAGCAGGGGCGAGGAATTCGCACAGGCTTTTTATGAGCAGCGAAAGCACAAGGGGGTAGCTCTCGAACAGGCGCGGAATATCGTGCAGGATGAGGTATATTTCGGGACGATGCTTGTCAAGCTTGGGTATGCCGACGGTCTTGTGGCAGGGGCGGCTCACGCGACGGCGGACACGATTCGGCCCGCGCTGCAGATAATAAAACCGCAGAACGGCATCAAGACGATTTCGAGTATGTTTTTTATGTGCTTTCCCGACAAGACGCTGCTTTTTGCCGACTGCGGGCTGGTTGAAAATCCCACGGACCATCAGCTTGTCGATATTGCGGTATCGACGGCGCGGACTGGTCTTGCGTTCGGGTTTTCGCCGCGGATAGCGATGCTAAGCTATTCGACAAAAGGCTCGGCCACAGGAGACGTCGCCGCCAAGATGGCAAGGGCGAGTGAACGGGCCAAACAGGAAATACAGGCGGTATTCGGGGATAAGGTTTTGATTGACGGGGAGATGCAGTTTGACGCGGCGTTTGTGCCGGAGATAGCGGCACGCAAGGCTCCGGGCAGTTGTCTTGGCGGAATGGCCAATACGTTTATCTTTCCTGATTTGGGCGCGGGGAACATCTGCTACAAAGCGGTACAGCGTCTTTCCGGCTGTGAGGCGTTCGGGCCGATTCTGCAGGGGCTGAATCATCCTGTCAATGACCTGTCGCGCGGCTGCAGCGAGGAGGACATCGTTGCAACAGTTGCCATAACCGCCATTCAGGCGCAAGGGAAATAAATCGCCTTTACCCTTACACTGGGATTATGAACGATTACAAATGTTTTGTGGTTGCCGAGCATCGTCAGGGGACGGGGGTTCACTGGGATTTTATGCTGGAGGTCGGGGATTGTCTTTTGACCTGGCGGATGGGGGAGTGTCCTGCTGAACTTGACAACGGTACGCACAAGGCCGAGAAAATCGCCGACCATCCGCTGCGTTTTCTGACTTATGAAGGCCCGGTGCAGAACAATACAGGTTCAGTAAAAATTGCAGACTGCGGGAAATATCTGCCTTTGAATGAACAAGAAGATAGGATTGAATTCGAGCTTTGCGGCAAAATCCTGAATGGCCGATTCACACTTGAACAGGTTAAAAACTCGCACTGGATTCTTCGTAAAACCGCCTGACAGCAGCGTCTATTCTCTCATATTCGGCAGGTCAGGCTCAATGTGGACGATGACATTGACCGGACGGGGGATTTGTTCAACAAGGGCCTGCTCAAGGGCATCGGATATCTCGTGACCCTGCGCAATGTTCAGGCCGGGGTCAACAAGGATATGCACATCCAGAAACACTTCCCTTCCGACGTTGCGGGTGCGAAGCTGATGCCAGTTGCGAATGCCCTGCCCTTCACTGATAATCTTTTTTATTTGTTCCAGGGACTGGGCGTCCGCCGACCTTTCTGAAAATTCACGGAAACAGTCTCCGAGGATTTTAATCGCCACCAGCAGAATCATCAATCCGACAATCATTGCCGCGATCTGGTCTCCATGCGGATAATGCCAATAGCGGACGGATACGGCTCCGATGACCACGGCGATTGAACTGAGCGCATCGCTGCGATGCTCCCAGGCGTTGGCATAGACCATCGAACTGTGAGTCTGAATGGCCACGTTTTTGGTTACGCGGTATAGCCATTCTTTGGCAATAATGGCCAGAATCGCCGTCCATATCACGCCGACGCCGATATGGATGGTATGATTGCCTGTAGCGTTCATTCGGCTGATTTCCACGGCTGCTTTATAGAACATCCCGCCGCTGACAAACAACAACCCCGCCCCCATCACAAGTGCGACAAATGTTTCCGCCCGGCCGTGTCCAAAGGGATGACATTCATCCGGTTTCTTGGACCCCCAGCGTATCCCCAGCAGGAGAATAATATCCGTCGCAAAGTCGGAAAATGAATGTACGCCGTCAGCTACCAGCGCCAGCGAGCCGGTAAGCCATCCAACGACGATTTTAATCAACGTCAACCCAAGGTTGATCCAGACGCCCAGATAAGTTACCCATCGAATTTTTGCGTTAGACAGCACTTGTTTAGATTCATCCATTGGACAGCGTCTCCCGGCAGATTCGTGCCATTATATCCATATACCGCTTAGCCGCGGCGGGGTCTTTAGTTTCCAGGATAACCCGCATAATCGGCTCGGTGTTGCTGGTGCGGATATGCAGCCAGCCGTCGGCGAAGTCAAGCCGGCAGCCATCGGACAAATCCGTTTTTGCATCAGGGAACAGTTGTACAAGACACTCGATCAGTTCGCCGGCCAGACCCGGACGGGCGGGAAATTTTG
>JBGSSG010000060.1:0-3588 GCA_041737185.1 Anaerohalosphaeraceae bacterium | reverse complement strand
CGCTGTTCAGCGTTACACCTGTGTACGATTAGACTTAACGCATCTACCGGCTGTCTATTGACCAGGATATCGATTTTAACCAAATCGCCCTTCTCAAATTTCGTAAACTCATAATCCATCGTGGCATAGCCATGACTGATACCCTTTAATTGGTCATAAAAATCATATACAATCTCTGCCAGCGGCGCCTTGTATTCCAAAAACACCCGCGTCGGACTTAAGTACTCGGTTTTCAACAACTTACATCTGCGCTCCTCCGCCAGCTTCATTATCCCGCCAATCGTGTCGTTATGCGTGATTATTTCCAGCTTTACAAATGGCTCACGAAGCTCTTGTATCTGTGCCCTATCGGGAAGCTGACTGGGCGAATCTATCCGCTCCACCTTGCCGTTAGTTCTTACAATTTCATAACTTACCGTCGGCGCCGTCTGCACCACCTCCACGTCGCTTTCACGTTCCAGCCGTTCCTGCACTATCTCCATATGCAGCAGCCCCAAAAACCCGCAGCGAAATCCAAACCCAAGTGCAGGCGAGTTTTGCGGCACAAATGTAAAACTCGAATCGTTCATCGACAATTTTTCAAACGCCAGGCGCAACTGCGGATAATCCGTCGTCGCTCCCGGGTAAAAATCTGAAAACACCATCTGCATCGGCGGCTTATATCCGGGCAGCGGCTTATCGGCAGGCCTTACGGAATCCGTTATCGTATCGCCTATCTGGACATCGTTTAAGTTCTTTATATTAGCTATGATATAGCCCACCTCGCCGCTGGAAAGCCGCTGCACAGGCATCATCTTCGGACAGAACTTGCCAAGCTCGCTTACCGTGTAAGTCTTGTCCGTACCCATCAGTTTTATCTTTTGTTTTGTCGAAAGTATTCCGGCAAAGACCCTGACATAACAAATTACCCCGCGGTACTCATCAACAACACTGTCAAAAATCAGGGCCGCAGCAGGCTGGTCGGTCTTATCTTCCGGCGCCGGAAGCAGATGCACAATCGCCTCGAGCAGTTCATCCACGCCCTGACCTGTCTTTGCGCTGATCATAATGCATTCATTGCTTTTGATGCCCAGTACGTGCTCAATCTCCTCAGCCACGATTTGCGGCTGTGCGGACGGCAGGTCGATTTTGTTGATAACGCTGACGATTTCGCAGCCGCTTTCAACGGCAAGATAGGCGTTCGCTACGGTCTGGGCCTCAACGCCCTGACTGGCATCGACGACCAGCAGTGCGCCTTCGCAGGCTGCTAATGAGCGCGAGACTTCATAATGAAAATCCACGTGGCCGGGCGTGTCGATAAGATTGAGCATATAGACCTTGCCGTCGAGGTTGTAGTTCATCATAACGGCTGACGCCTTTATGGTAATGCCGCGTTCGCGCTCAAGGTCCATATCGTCGAGTATCTGGTCTTTCCTGTCGCGGGAACTGACCGAGCCGGTAAGCTCAAGCAGCCTGTCTGCCAGCGTGCTCTTGCCGTGGTCGATGTGAGCAATTATCGAGAAATTTCGTATATGTTCTGTTGTCATAAATGTTTTTTCTGAATAAACGAATCCGCTATTATACACTGGCCGGCCTGTAATTGCAACCTGCGGAGTTTTCGCCCGATTGCCGCGATTATTTTTGCAAAAATTTTTATTTTTCTTCTTGACAACTTCGACTGGGGGGGGGTAATGTGTCGGATAAGCTATTGGCCGCTTTTGTGGTCTTCGGCTTTTGTTCAGCCCTGGGCTATGCGACCATACCGAAAAAAAGGAAGATTTTCTAAAGGAGATTTCGGTATGTGCATTTTCAACATCGTCAAAGAGCAATCTCGTTTTCTTTTTTCCCGTCGCGTCTGTTTGAATTGAATTTTCTGCCTTTATAAGGAAAGGAGCGAAAAGGCTATGAAATTACTCAATATCCGAATGGTTTTATCAGCTTTTGTTATCACAGGGGGGTTATGTTTTGTTTATGCCGCAGACGAAGTTCCGCAGCAGGTGCTGGATTGTCAAAAGGCTGCGGCGGAGCTTGTCAAAGCTGGAGATATTGCCGCTGCAATGGCACAGTACCAGAAAATCGTCGCTGATTTCCCCGGCAGTCAATATGCAATGGAGGCCCAGCGGGATATAACTGCTGCCTATATCACAAACGGCGACGCTGCCGCAGCTCAAACGGCCCTGGAGCAGATGTGGTCCCAGTATAGCCGGCAGGAGAGGTTTGCAGAATGCGCTAAGCAAGTGCAGGATCATTGTTGGGTGTTGAATAAGCAGCAGGAAAGCATCGCTTTGTGCAAGCGTCTGCTTGCGGAGTTTCCCGCGGACCCGATGGCGATTGTTCTCCAGAAGGACCTGGTCGATGCGTATATTATGCTCGGCGATACGGCTCAAGCCAGCCAGCAGATGGAGACGTTCTGGGCGAAGTATAAAACAAACGCGGACTTTGTAAAATATGCGTCAGCGCTGTACAATCGGTACTGGAAATCCGGAAAGCATCAGGAGAGTATCGCACTGTGCCATCGTCTGCTTGCGGAGTTTCCCGCAGGCCCGATGACGATTGTTCTCCAGAAGGACTTAGTCATCGCGTATATTGTTCTCGGCGATACGGCCCAGGCGGGGCAGGAGTTGGAAGTTTTCTTTGCAAAGTACAAAGATAAGGAAGATTTTTTCGGTTATGCCAAAGCGATTAAGTATCAGTATTGGGCGTCGAAAAAGCGGCAGGAGAGTATTGACCTGTGCAAGCGTTTGCTGGCGGAATTTCCGGAGCACAAGGATGCACCGTTGCTGTGCAGAGACCTGGTTAACGCATATCTGACGATGGGCAATACCGCGGAAGCGGAAGCGGCGGCGGAAGAATTGTTCGCAAAATATGCCGGCAAGCCCGGGTTTGTGGAAGCAGGTCGTGCGGCAGCGGCGGCCTTTCAATGGAAAAACGACCCGGGCAAGGCTCTTGCGATTTACGGTCGGCTGATGACGATGTATCCGGATAGTGAGCAGTGCATCTGGATACAGGGCGCGATTGCGACAGCGTATCTTGAGATGGGTGCGTTTGCGCAGGCAGGAGCGGCAGCCGATGAGCTGATAGCCAAATACGCGGATAAGCCGGACTTTGTAAAGCAGGTCAACGCCTTAGGCGGCAGATTCCGAAAGTATAAACAGTACGCCAAGGCAATCGAACTGCAAAAGTATCTTTTGAGTCTGAATCTTTCGCCGGAGCAGGTGTTGCCGGCGATGGCGGAGCTTGCGGCGGGGCTGATTTTCTATCAGGATTTTGTGCAGGCGGCAGCGGCAGAGGATGTGTTAAAGCGGAATTACGCCGGGCAAAAGGGGTTGGCTGGTGCGCTGAATGTGATAGCAGAGGCGTGGAAGGAGGTCGGACAGTACGACAAGGCTCTGGATTTATACGCGCAGGTACGGCAGACGGCAGCGTGGACAAGGGATGAGACCAATGCGCGCGTGGGGTCGGCGCTGGTTTATTATGCGCTCGGGCAGGATGACTGGGTTTTGGCAGAGGCTGATGGGATAGTTGCCGACGCCAATTCTTTACCTGCTGCGGACTGGGCGGTGTTTGTAATCGGCGAGGAGTATTACAGCAGAGGTCAAAAGACAAACG
>JBGSSG010000047.1:0-3783 GCA_041737185.1 Anaerohalosphaeraceae bacterium | reverse complement strand
AAAAGAACCGTTGGCCCGATAATATCAGAATTGAAAATTGTGTAAATCAGGGGGATGGCTGTTTTTAGTGACAGTAGAAAGGATTGGTGTTGTGTAAGCAAAACCCCCGCCAGGGCGATCAGAAAACGCTATTCGTGCTGGTTTCTGGCCCAGGCAATGGAATACTGAAGGAGCTGGGCGGCATTGGCAAGTCCCAATTTTTCTTTAATCCGTGAGCGGTAGGTCTCAATGGTTTTCACGCTCAGATGGAGTTGAGCGGCGATTTGGGAGGCCTTAAATCCCCGGCCAATCAGGTGGAATGTTTCTAATTCCCGGTCGCTGAGCTTTTCTACGGACGTTTTGGCCGTCCCCGTCTTGTCGGACGCAATGATGTGCAGAAATCTATTTGAAACGGCGTCGCTGACATAGATCTCGCCGCGCAGGACCCTGCGAATCGCCGTCACAATATTTTCAGAGACCGCATCTTTCATCAAATACGCTTGCGCCCCCGCTAAGAGAACCCGTTCGGCATAGACCGATTCATCATGAACGGAAAGAACAATGACGGATGTTTTGGGATATCGTGCCCTCATTGTCTTGGTTAATTCAATGCCATTCGAATTCTTCAGAGATATATCGACAATGGCAATATTGGGCTTCAGGTCAGCCATCGCCTGCAGGGCTTCCGCGGCGTCCTCCGCCTGCCCGCAGACCCACAAGTCCTCTTCGTGATTGAGGATGGTCTCAAGGCCCTCGCGTACGACGGGATGGTCGTCAACGATGAGGATTTGAGTTTTTCTCTTTCCGGCGCGGTCTTGTTCTTTCGTCAAGGTCTCTGTCTTTCCTAAGAGGGCTCTGTTTGAGTGGGGACGGTGCAGGTTAGAACCGTTCCATTCTTTTTGCCTTTACCAATCTCCAGAACGCCGCCGATCAGGTTGGCGCGGTATTCCATTATCTTCAATCCCAGTCCGCCTTTCGGGCGGGATGATCTCTGGAAACCCAGACCGTCATTGGTTACCGACAGAATACACAAATCCGCTGTTGAATGAAGTTCGATAGTGACATTTTTTGCCTTGCTGTGTTTGGCCGCGTTGGTCACCGCTTCCTGAGCGATACGGTAAAGCTGCTTGGCCTCGACCAGGTCATTCATGGAAACGGGCGTTTCACAGCGGAATCGACAGTTGACATCCAGTATTTTTTCTGCGTTGGAGGCCAGCGATTGCAGGGCGGTCACCAAACCGCCGGCTTCAATCTCAACCGGGTAAAGCATCCTGGCAAGGTTTCGCATCTGGGCAATCGCCTGGCAGGCAAGCTTGGATATCGCTTCAGCGTCTTTGGAGTGGCAGATAGACTTGCCTTTCAGTTTTATCGCCAGCCCTTTACTCTTGATGGCAACCCCGGTCAGCACCTGACCGATGCTGTCGTGCATTTCCTGGCCGATCAGCTTTCGTTCCCTTTCGGTAATCTCCAGAATATCTTTTTCCAGTTGTCTGCGCTCGGTAATGTCATGGCCGACACACAGGATTTCCGTAATCTTTTTCTGTTTATCACTAAAGATTTTATTGGCCCAGACCACCCAGACGCGCCGGCCGGATTTGCAAATATTTTCATTTTCGTATGCTATATAGCGTTCGGGATGCTGTCGCATGCCATTTTCCAATTTGGAAAAATTTCGACCCGACTTGTCTATCGTTGACACAATCGTCCCTACGACGTTTTTGCCGAGGATTTCCCGCTCGGAATAACCAAAGAATTTCTGGGCGAATTCATTAAAAAAGGTGATGTTGCCGTTTTTGTCCATACGCAGAATAATACAATCGGCATTCTCGACAAGCTGGCGGTACTTCTCTTCGCTGGCGTGCAGTATTTGCTCGGCATGCTTGAGTCGTGCGGTTATCTCGTTTAATTTTTTCGTTTGATCCTTCACTTTTCCGACCAGAATCGGATAAAAAAGCCTTTTTTTTACCAGCATGACATAATAGGAATTATACAGCGGAATTTTCAATTTCTCAATCTTTTTTTTCCATTTTTCGGCCTCACGCCGCCGGGACTCTCATAACAGAAAACGAAAACGGCATTCGTGTAAAGGATTTTACCGACAGATGCATAGTCCGTTTCGCTGACACCAAATACAGCCGCTGGCCTGATTTACACCGATTTCTTTGGTGCTATTATGGGACAAGAATAAAACAGCCGGGAGCGCCTATGTGCGATCCGGCGATTTGATTGAAATTCTCAAAGAAAGGAATTGTAGATGAAAAAGCAAATGAATAAAATGAATAAATCGATAATACCGCAGGGATTCATTGCCCAGATGCCGAAATCGGTGCACCCGTCATCGCCGCCGCCCATCCATGACGCTCCAGTTCCCGGACCGTTCGCAGCCGTCATACCGACTCACGAAGACATTGCCCGACGGGCGTATGAAATTTATATCGAGAAGGGCTGCCGGCAAGGCCGAAGTGAACAAAACTGGTTACAGGCCGAACGGGAACAACTGGACCAAAATCCGGCGACATTGCTATTAAAGTAATGCAGACAGGAACCGTCTATTCTCTGACGGACAAATTTTAACCTTTTGATTTAGGAGTACCAAAACATGTTAGCCGTAATGGAATGGGACAATCTTATTGTGGTGCCGGTACGCGAAATGCTGACCAAAATAATGGCCTATCTTCCTGTCTTGCTGGGAGCGTTGGTCATTCTCATTCTCGGCTGGCTCGTGGCCAAGGCCATCCAGCGGATAGTGGACTGGCTGCTTAAGACCATACGCTTTGATGTGATGGCGGATAAGGCGGGGATATCCGAAGTTCTCAGAAAGGGCAATTTAAGAACGAACGCCCGGGAAGTCGTCGTCGGCTTAGTGTATTGGCTGATTATGATTATGGTGCTGGTGATGGTCGTCAATGCGCTGGGGCTGCCCAAGGCGTCGGACATTCTGGCAAGCTTGTTCGCCTATATCCCACAGGTCATTGGGGCCTTGTTTGTGCTGGTAGTGGCGATGTTTCTGGCAAGTTTTGTGTCAGGAATAGTTCGGATAGCTGCGGGTAACGCCAATTTGCCAAAACCGGACCTTCTGGCCGGCATAAGCCGATGGGCGATTATCATTTTTGCAGTGACAATTTCACTGACACAGCTTGGCATTGCACCTCTTTTGGTAACTGCCACCTTCAATATTATCCTTGGCGGGGTTGTCCTTGCCTTGGCTCTGGCCTTCGGGTTGGGCGGCAAGGATGCCGCGGCAAGGTATCTTGAGGAATTAAGGCAAAAACGCTCCGGGAAATAATGAAGAGTTAACCTGTGCCGGTAATGAAAAACTGTTTCGAATTGGCATAGAAAATGAAAATGCGGGTTTGGTCCGTCAGGCGGCATGGCCGTGTGCGGCGAACACTAAACCCCCGAAAAGAAAGGTAGGATTGTTATGCTTTACACTATCGCGGTAATTCTGCTCGTATTGTGGCTCCTGGGATTGGTCACTTCCTACACCATGGGCGGTTTCATTCACGCTCTCCTGGTGATTGCCGTTGTGGTCATCCTGGTTAGACTCATCAGCGGACGAAAAATTATGTAACCCTTTTATGGTTAGACACAAATTTTAAGGAGACTTCGATGAACAAGCTAATCTCGCTGGCAATTCTTGCCGGCGGCATCGTCCTTGCAGTCTTTGGCGTTGCCGCGACAGAGTCATTCAGTTCTGACGTTTCCCGGTTTTTCACCGGCTCACCTACCGACAAGGCGATATGGATGCTGATTGGCGGAATTGTTGCGATCATTGTCGGGCTGGCTGGTCTATTACGCGGCCAA
>JBGSSG010000035.1:0-6615 GCA_041737185.1 Anaerohalosphaeraceae bacterium | reverse complement strand
TCCTGTACTTACCGCAGGGCTGGCGCTTAACTGCATACTTTACGCTGCACTTGGGCCGCTTTTGTACTTAATGGCCAGGCCTTTAATCGGCCGAAACGCCGTCTGGTTTGCCCTGCTGGCGATGATTAACCCGGCAATGCTTAACTGGATGCGGCATCCAATCGCCGAGATACCTTTAGTCTTTTTCATCACGCTCACCTTTGTCGTTCTTTTCAGGCAAAGCCGCTGGGCGTACCTGTGCGCCGCAGCCGCTTCGCTGATTCGATACGAGGGGGCTGTTCTGATTCCTATAGTTTTTGTCTGCGACCTGCTCTGGACAAAGAACTGGAAAAGCAGGTTTTGGGCGTTTGTTCGGGCCGGGTTTGCCGCTTTGCCTGTCGCCCTTTGGCTTATGGGGATGATACTTACCAGGGGCAAAGGCGCCTCTGTCGGCGCTTTGCCATACATACGCAATTACTCGCTGGAACGCCCCGCCGTACTTGGCCGATTTTCCGAATATCTCTGGGAGAACACTGCCGGATATCTTTTTGTCATTGTCTCCAGAGAACCAGTCAAATTTATGATTCTGACAAGTCAGATTATCTTTGTTGTCCTTCTTTTGTCTGCTGTGTTCTTTGCCCTGTATAGAAAAAACGGCGGGGCAATCGCGCTGCTGTCATTTTTTGTTATCTGCTTTATCCTGCACGCGACCCGCGATTACACCCTTCCCCGATATACGACGCCTCTGCTGTGGCCGGCTTTGCTTTCGGCCTGGTTCGGCCTGTACAGTCTTTGGAGGTGGTTTATTGGAAAAGACCGTCCGCCGGTTTGGGTAGTCAATGTCGGTCTTGCACTTGTCGGCCTGACGGGACTTATATGGCTGGCTTATCTTCTGGGATATTTGCCGAGGCTTTCTCCATTCAGCCAAAGGTCGGCCTCTGTCCCCTGGGTCGTTATGTCCGCTGCGGCGATGATTACAACAGGACAGGTATTTCTCTGGAAACAGAAGAACATACCGGGCAAAATGGTTCTTCTGTTTGTCCTGTGTCTGATGATAGCCGGCAATCAGTTCCTGCTTGTAAGGGAGGTCGGCAGCGGCTCAATCAACAAGGAATTCAAGCAACTGGCCGACTGGTACGTCAAAAACGCCAAAGGAGAAAAACTTGCCGCAAACCTGCCTTATGTGATAACCCTTTTCGTCCCGGCCCAGCAGCAAAACATCCTCGGCCTGTCCGACATCGGCGGCTCGAATCCGCAGGAATTTATCGAGGACTGCCTGAAAAAAGATGTCTCTTATGTAGCGTGGGATTCACGTATCGGCCTTTGTCCGACGGATAAATACTACAAACAGTGGAAAATGCAAAGGCTGGATTTCCTTCGCGTCCCCCGAAACTACGGCCCACTGCTATTCTTTACAAAAATCCAGAACAGCGATTATCGCAACCGATATATCAACATTTATAAGGTAATCCGCCCGGAAGAACTGCCCAAATAGGACGGCAAAAGGCAAGACAAAGGCCTTTTGAGCCGGGCCTTTTTAATACTACAACGCAAGTAATTTTGAGAACAGTGCTATGTTAAAAATCCCAAGCACGAAAAAAATCCTAAGCACTAAATTCTAAATCCTAAACAAATCCCAAATACAAAATCAAAATGACTAAAACGAAAACAGTGGCAAACGACAATTTTGTTTGGAGCATTGGGATTTTGAACATTTGATATTGTTTAGGATTTAGATATTAGGATTTAGGATTTAACTCCATATAACCAAACAGTTTATAGCCAACACGGCAAGGTGTTAGTTGCGATGTAGAGTTAATCGACAGCTATGACTTGTTTGACCTCGCTTATGCGCTGCTTGAGCAGTCTCTCGACGCCCATTTTGAGGGTCATTTTCGCTCCGGGGCAGCCTCTGCAGGCCCCCTGCAGCCGGACGCGCACGGTTTTGTCTTCATCTACGCCTACAAGCTCTATATCGCCGCCGTCATTTTGAAGCATCGGCCTGATGGAATCGATTACCTCGGCCACTCTCGACTGAAAATCCTTTTGGCCGCATCCACAACTATCGCACATAAAGAACCTCCAAAATATCTAAATATTCGGCGTTTGGATTGTAGCACATCAAGCCGGCAAATAAAACAAAAAACCTCTCCGGGACAGAGAGGCTGGGGTAACATTCCGGTAAAAAAATGTCCGGATAGTTTCTTAGAAGACTGCCGTTTCCCGCGGCATATCCGCGGTACCTAAGCGAAGGAAAAGCTCCGCAGATGAAACAAAGGTCTCGGCCAGAAGTTTAATGCGGGAATCCTTTCCCAGAAGCAGAACTTTGAAGTGGCCCGGAAGAACACGGAACTGTTTTCTCAGGTACTCGCTTCCCTCGGAACTAATGCTGTCATTGCCGATGTGGCTGTTTCCCTGTTCAAAAATCTCACCAAGCACAAGGTCGTGCCCATCCATAGCAAGCTGGCTGTACTGAAACAACTCCATCTGAATCCTGTACTTATTGTCCTGCGGCGAGGCTGAAAAAATGAAAAGCACGCACCCCTTTGAATGATACCCATTCAAGCTCACATGCGTCCCCTGCATGTCTTACCCCCTTTCCCGCCCAGCTTATTGAAAAACCCAATGCTGACAATATAACAGGGGCAAATTTGGCTGTCAACATAATTTTCGATATTTTATAGGACAAAGCATCCAAATCAACCGGTGGGTATCAATAGTCTTTGTAGCCCTTTATGTATGTGTTCTGGCCGGCCCACCAGGCAGGCGTGAATTGGCTTGAGTTGTATGTACGATGCCACTTGAGTTTCCAGAGTCTTTTCAGACCGATGGTTTCCACGTTGCCGTCCAGAAAGAGCATATTCTGCCGTTCGATGTGCCTGTCCTGGCAAATCCGCCAGAAATGGGTGGCACCGGTTTCACTCCACTTGGATTCTTTTTTTGGGGGAGGGCCGGGGTCTGGATGTGAAGGCCAGGCGTCAATCCATTGGGCCTCGGTCATAAGGGGTATCTGACTTGCACCACTGACCGTCATTTTGCGCCAGTGGTTTGTGGAAGAAGCCAGCGGGCCGGTGTCTGGATTTTCGACCCAGCCGTTTATCGCGTAGCTGCCGTAGTCGCCGTTTGCAAGAAAATTGCCGTTTCCGATTCCCCAGGCGGCAAAGGGTTCCTTATCCTTACCCGGACCTGTGCTGCCGTCAGCGGCTGTCATAGGCTGGTTGGCTGTCGGGCAGCAGCGTATTTCATCGACATCTCCATAATAATCCCGGGCCGCCTTCATCCACCAGTTGCTTGCCCCCTGTATATTTGAATCCCAGCCCGGATGGAAGGAATCGTTGTTATTATTGGTGTACATCTTAAAAACCAGAACCCACTGGCGCAGATTAGATTTGCAGATTGTGGTCTGGGCATACTGCTTTGCCTTTTTCAGCGAGGGCAGCAAAATGGAAAGCAGCAGGGCTATTATAGCTATCACCACAAGCAGTTCTATAAGAGTAAAACCGCGTTTTGGGCCTTTGCGCATGCACATTCTCCTTTTATCTGATTTCTCCCCCCCTCTTATATGTGTGCATTTTTCGGATTTTAGACATTTTTGTAAAGAAAAAACAATAATTCTCGAAATTTTGAAGGAAAATCAAGGGGATATGGATTTTTATCTTCGAGGGTTTATGTCTTCCTGTCCTTTTTGGTTCAACTCCCCCAAAAATTAAAATGCCGAACAGGATTGATTTTTAATATACGATCGCCGCGTACCCTACAGACTCATCGCTGTACCGCTGGAATTTGGCCTTCATCACATCGGCGCTTGTCGTATGCCCAAGCAGTATCCCCTCGGTTTTCCCCCGCGCAGCACAAATCCCCACCACCGTCGCCGCCGCCGCAGGCCCACAGGCATTGCCCGCAGCCAGCGACTGCTCAAGCAGCTTTTCCGCCTGCATCGAAACCGCCAAATCAATAAACGCCTTATCATTGACCTGCCAAGCCCACCGCAAAGCCGCCGGCCCCGTCCCCTGCGGACAAAATCCGTACCTCGGCCCGTAATGAGTCAAATCCGTCGATGCCGCGCATACCACACGCCTGTTCTGCGAATCCAGAAACTCGCCAAGCCCCCGGCAAAAATCAGCACTGAACCCGTTGGCCGGCACTATCACCGGCACAAGCCGCGCCCCCGGAAACAAATGCTGAATAAACGGCACCTGTACCTCGATGCTGTGTTCATACTTATGCGCCGCGATATCCGCCCTTGCCCCAAGCTTGACAATCCGCCCGGCAAGCTCAGCGTCAATCTCAATCTGCCCTATCGGCGTCTCCCAGGCCCCGCTGTCATACACCGCGGGCAAATCGCCATCGTACCCGTGCGCAGCCCCGAACACAATAAAGGTATCGACATCGCCGTTTGCCTGCCTGACCGCGGAAAAAGCCTTCCCCGCAAGCGCGCCGCTGAACACCCATCCGGCGTGCGGAACAATTGCCCCCACAATCGAATCAGGCAGCTCAACGTTCAAAGGCCCTGCTGGCAGACACTGGACTATCTCCTCAAGACATTCATCACGTCCGCTCCCGTAAAACTGCCCCGCTACCGCAGGTTTTCGCACATTCATTTTTTGCCTCCGCTATTGCAAAGCGTCCGACAGAACACTATACTGTCTTTGGACCTTTGCCAACGGGATCATTTTACCGTCTTGAAAGGAAAATTACAATGGCAGCCGAAAAATCCGTTGTTGCCGTGATTATGGGTTCCGACAGCGACCTGTCCGTTATGCAGGGCTGCATCGAACAACTCAAATACTTCGGCATAACCCCCGTTGTACGCATCCTTTCCGCCCATCGCACGCCCGTCCAGGCCGCCCAGTTCGCCGCACAGGCAAAAGAGGCCGGCATAAAAGTCATCATCTCCGCCGCTGGTATGGCCGCTCACCTGGCAGGCGCAATGGCCGCCCATTCCCCGCTGCCCATTATCGGCGTACCGCTCCAGGCCGCCGAAGGCCCGGCAGGACTCGACGCCCTTTTGTCTATGGTACAGATGCCCCCCGGAATGCCCGTCGGCACTATGGCCGTCGGGAAAACCGGCGCTAAAAACGCCGCCGTATTTGCCGTACAAATCCTCGCAACCGCGGACAAAACACTGGCCGAAAAAATCGACAAATTCCGCGCCGACCAGACCCGCAAAACTCTTGAAAAAGACGCCGAACTCCCCCGACCCATTTAGCCGGCGTATTTTAATCTGAAGCGCAACGTATCAGGTTAAGATCAGCCTGCCCGCAGTTTCTTCAGGTAAACCTGAATGACGGCGATATCGGCAGGGGTAACGCCGCCAACCCTGCCGGCCTGGCCGAGGGTCGAGGGCCGAACCGCGGCCAGCTTTTCACGCGCCTCAAACCGCAGATGCGGCACCTGCCCATAATCAAGCCCTGCGGGCAGACGTACATTTTCCAGGCTGCGGTACTGGTCAATCTGCCGCTGCTGGCGAACAAGATACCCTTCATACCTGCTGCGAATAAATACCGCCTCTATCACCTCGGCCGAATAGCCGGGGACAGCCGAACAGGGGTCCTGCTCAAGTTGCCTGAAGATATCCGACTGCGGCTGCTTAAGCAGGTCCCATAATCGCCTGCCCTGATGTATTGCTGTCTTGAAATACGTTTCAATCGCCGCCATTTGTACGGATTTTTCCATAAACCGCGTCCATCGCCGATTATCGACCAGTCCGACGGATTTGCCGATTTGCGTTAATCTGACATCCGCGTTATCGGACCGCAAAACGAGCCTGTACTCGGCCCGCGAGGTGAACATTCGGTACGGCTCGTCGATGCTGCGCGTAAGCAAATCGTCAATCAATATGCCGATGTAGGCCTGGTCGCGCCCCAAAACAAGCGGGTCTTTCCCGGCAAGTTTTCTTGCGGCGTTGACGCCGGCTACAAGGCCCTGCCCGGCAGCCTCCTCATAGCCGCTGGTGCCGTTTATCTGGCCGGCAAGAAAAAGACCTGCGACAATTTTGCTTTCAAGATTTTCCATAAGCCCCGTCGCAGGGCTGTAGTCGTACTCGATTGCGTAACCGTAATGTACGATGCGCGCCCGCTCAGCGCCGGGCAAAAGTCGGAGCATTTGTTCCTGTACATCCTGCGGACAGGAAGTGCTGATGCCGTTGCAGTAAATCGTCCGGATTTGCTCATCTTCAGGCTCAAGGAAAACCTGGTGTCGGTCCTTGTCGGCAAAGCGGATGATTTTGCCTTCGATGCTCGGACAGTACCGCGGCCCGACGGATGTAATCTGCCCGGTGTACATCGGGCAGCGGTGCAGATTGTCGCGCAGCAGTTTGTGAATCGCCTCGTTTGTCCAGGTAATCCAGCAGGGTATCTGTTCTCTTTCAATCTTTTCGGTCAGGAAAGAAAATGGCGTCGCAGGCTGGTCGCCATACTGCACCTCCAGCCTGTCATAATCGACCGTTGCCCCGTCAAGACGCGCCGGCGTGCCGGTTTTCAGTCTGCCGAGCTTTATGCCAAGACGCGAAAGGCTGTCGCTTAGTTCGCTGCCGGCAGGTTCATCGAGTCTGCCGCCGGGCCACTGCTTATCGCCCAGATGCATAATGCCTTTTAAGAATGTGCCGGTGGTCAGGACGACGGCGGGGGCAAGGTA
>JBGSSG010000375.1:0-8546 GCA_041737185.1 Anaerohalosphaeraceae bacterium | reverse complement strand
CCCGGCGACAGCGGCGGCAACTTTGTCGATATTCAGGCCGGTTCGCGCGGAGATGACGATTGCGTCGGGATGCACGGTCTGGAGGGTCTCGAATAACTGCATATCCAAAACAACATCGGCCTTGTTAAGCAGGGTAAGAATGTTCTTTTGGCCGCAGCCGATTTCCTTAAGCGTCCCCCGGACGCTGCTGATTTGTTCAAAAACCCGCCGGTTTGAGGCATCGACTATATGCAAAAGCAAATCGGCGTTTACGGCCTCGGCAAGTGTGGCTTTGAATGACGCCACAAGGTGGTGAGGCAGCTTGCTGACAAAACCGACGGTATCGCTCAAGAGAACTTCGACGCCCGGCTCCGGCCGCCATTTGCGGGTGCAGGTGTCTAAGGTGGCAAAGAGCTTGTCCTCGACATAAACGCCCGCGTCTGTAAGCGAGTTCATCAGCGTCGATTTCCCCGCGTTGGTATATCCCACAATGCAGATGGTGAAAAAGTCCCTTCGACCGGCGATTTCACGCAGCTTCCTGCTGTCGATTATTTTCAGTTCGCGTTTCAGTTCGGTGATGCGATTGCTCACAAGCCGGCGGTCGATTTCAAGCTGTTTTTCGCCTGTGCCTCGTGTGCCGATGCCGCCTACCGCCCCTGCCGCGGTGCCGCCGCCGGCGCCGGCTACACTGTCTAAGTGCGCCCACATCCGCGTAAGGCGCGGATAGGTATATTCGAACTGGGCAAGCTCAACCTGGAGTTTGGCCTGTTTTGTTTTGGCCCGCGTGGCAAAAATATCAAGGATAAGCTCGCTGCGGTCAAGTACCTTGCAGTGAACAACCTCTTCAAGTTCTCGAATCTGTCCGGGCGTAAGGTCATTGTCAAAAATGACCGCGTTGGCCTGATTAAGAACGACTTTTTCGGCCAGTTCCCGCGCTTTCCCGGTACCTATGTAAGTGGCCGGATGAATGCGGGCGAGCTTTTGCTGCACACGTCCGACAACAACGGCGCCCGCTGTCTTGGCAAGCGCTGTTAGTTCCGCCAGGCTGTCGCCCCCTCTGTCGCCCGGTCTGTTTTTAACCAGCGCCTCGACAAGTATCACACATTCCTTCAGTACCGTAAGCTTTTCTCGAACCTTTTCCAATTTTCATCCATCCTATTGTTTTTATTTTTATCAGTTAAAAGCAATCATATCAGATAAAAATATTTTTCTAAACCCCAAGCAGTTCTGCTACCGCATCGACGGTTTTCCGGGTTGCGCCCTGGTTTTGCCTGATAACCTTCTGGCCGGCGCAGGCCACCGCATCGGCAAATTCGGGGTTCGACAGACACTTGAATGTGATATCGTAAAGCTGTCCGGCATCTGCCGCCTCTATCGCTCCGACCCCTTCCAGAAGCGCATCGACAGTCTGCTTAAAGTTAAATGTATGCGGCCCGAATGTAGTACACTTGCCCATCGCCGCCGGTTCCATCATATCCGAACCGCCCATCGGCACAAGGCTTCGCCCGACAAAAACAACCGACGCGAGGGCGTAGAATTTTTTCAAATCCCCCATCGTATCGCCAAGAATAATCTCCGGCCTGCCCTGTGCGCAGGTATCGTCGGCCTTGAGTCTGCCGTAGCGGACGTATTGGAAACCCGTCTGTTCAATAAGCTCCGCCACATCGTCAAAACGCTCCGGTTTTCGCGGTATTACGGCCAGCCGAAGATTGGAAAGGCCGGCCTGCTGCCTGAGACGTTTATAGACATCAATAGCGATTTGCTCCTCGCCCGGGCCTGTCCCGCCGGCTACCCATAACGGGTCTGCGCCAAGATTAATCTGCTCTGCCAGCCTGTCTGCGCCGGGCACCCGGCCAGCCGTCTGGGCCGTGTCGTATTTCAGCGAACTGGTTACACGAACCCGCTCTGCCGGACAGCCAAGCTCGACAAAACGCCCCGCGTATTCAGATGTCTGCGCCAGAACAAGACTTACTTTCCTGAACATCCAGGCCGTGATACATCTGACCTTTTTGTATTTCGGAAAACTGTTATCAGAAAGCCTGCCGTTGACGACAACTACCGGTATGTCCCGTCTTTGAACTATCGAAGCCAGATTCGGCCAGACCTCAAGCTCCATCAGTAAAATCAGATTTGGTTTAAGACGGTCAAAGGCACGTTTCATTGTCCAGGACAGGTCAAACGGAAAATAAAAAACCGCCAACTCATTGCCGTAAACCGCGGCAGCGCGTGCCAGACCCGTATCGGTGGTCGAGCTTAGAACGATTTCATAACCCGGCAGCCTTTCGCCAAGCGCCTTAACAAGCGTGCGGACGGCGTTGACCTCGCCTACGCTTACCGCGTGCAGCCATATACACGGCTTTTGGGGAAATCTCCGTTCCAGCCTCCCCAGGCGCTGCCCCCACCCGGCACGATATCGTTTTTCCCAAATCATCCGGTATATTATTTTGGGGCTGTACAGTATCAGCCCGACAACATAACAAACGTTCAGCAATACGCCCATTTTCAGTCCCTTGTACCTTTTCTAAAACAAGAATAAGCCGGTATTTTAGCTTAAAACAGCGCCGATACAACGGAAAAGCCGTTCCGCCCTCAAAGAAGAGCATTTGCCCGGAAAAGACTGGACTTTCCACTGGCGGTAAAGATAATATGAAAGCTCTGAAAGCATTGTGTCCCCGTAGCTCAATGGATAGAGCGTTGGCCTCCGGAGCCAAAGGTTATAGGTTCGACTCCTACCGGGGACGGTCGGTAATCCCTTTAGAATCAATGGGTTATTGTATCCCCTTCCCTGGCCTCAGGCGCCTCATTAGGGTACTGCAACAGATTTGCAACAAAATTCGTTTGACCCATCTTCTACACCACGATTTTGCAGCTCTTTTCCGTGGCGTGAGTTACGCACATGCGATTTGCTCTTGGCGCTACAAATTCCCCTGTTTGTAAAAGTCAACGCAGCATTTTTGGTAAAGCTCAGATGATATTTTCTTGACTTGCCGGATGGTGTGTGATAATCATATCCGAAATTAAATTGTAGCCGAAATTTATGCGTAAGAGCATAAATACGGGGAACCCGATTTTGGGGCGAATTCCGAAAGGATAGGGTACTTTCAAACCCGAGCCCGACAGCTAACCTCGTAGGCATTTGAAAGGGCAATGGCAAAAATAGAAGCTGCCATTCTCGGCAGTTTTTTTATTGCGCTCCTTTGCCCAAAGGTAAAGGAAACTATGAAAATATCTGATTTTATAAACAGACAACTGGTCTTAGCTCATCTAAAATCACACACCAAAGAGGCGGTTGTTTCCGAAATCGTGGACCAAATTTACGCTTGCAAAAAAATCAAAGATAAAAAGCAGGTTCTCAATCAGATACTTGAGCGGGAAAAACAAGGCTCTACCGGAATCAGCGATGGTATCGCCATACCTCATGCCAGAATCAAAGACCTCAAAGAGGCTGTTCTTTTTGTCGGCATTTCCCGGCGAGGCATAAATTTTGCCTCTATGGACGGCAAAGCCGTTCATCTTATTGTGCTTTTTTTGACGCCGTTTCTTGAAAGCGGTCTGCATCTGAAAATCCTCTCCGGAATCAGTATGCTCCTGAATAATAAAATGCTTATTGAACAGCTTATGCGGTGCTCAACCAACGATGAACTTTATCTCACTCTGAAAAGAGGGGGCATCGACAAAGAAAATTTTCTCGATTTAAGCAAAGAAGACATCTACCTTGAACTTGAAACCGGCGACAGCGGTATAACACAAATATCCGCCGCCCGGCGGCTGGAAACATACGGCCCCAATAAATTAAAGGCCATAAGAAGAACATCGCTCGTTATGCGTTTCATTTATAATTTTACCAATCTTCTGGCTGTTCTGATGTGGATAGCCAGCGGGCTTTCTTTCTGGGCAGGTATGCCGGAGGCAGGCTGGGCGTGTATGGGAGTAGTTTTCATTAATGCAATCTTCAGTTTCTGGCAGGAATTCAAGGCAGAAAAGGCTATCGAAGCGTTAAAAAAACTGATTCCTTCTTATGCCAGGGTGATAAGGGATGGCACTGAATTAAAAGTTTCCACCAGCGATATTGTTCCCGGCGATATAATTATTATCGAGGAAGGAGATAATATTCCTGCTGACGCAAGGCTAATCGAAGCCCAGGAATTACGCGTAAATAACAGCGCATTTTCCGGCGAATCAAAACTTTCGCATAAAATGTCAGAGGGTTTCCATGATGGCAAAGGTTTCCTGTGGCTTGAAATGCCTAATCTGATTTTTGCAGGAACTAATGTGGCAGCAGGGATGGGAAAAGCAGTGGTTATCGCCACCGGAATGAGCACCGAAATAGGTAAAATTGCTTACCTGACGCAAACAGTGAAGGAAGAATTAAGTCCCCTGCAAAAAGAGGTAAATCGGGTCAGCAAACTAATTGCCGCTATATCGGTTGTTATGGGTTTGGTTTTCCTTTTTGTGGGTTTGGTTTTTGCCAAAATGACATTCCTCGCTTCAGTAATGGTTGCTATAGGCATTATTTTAGCTAATGTTCCACAAGGCCTTATGCCTACACTTACACTGGCACTTTCTATGGCAGTCATAAGGACGGCAAAGCGGCACACTTTAATAAAGAAACTCTCCTCTGTTGAAACCCTTGGCTGCACAAATGTTATCTGTACGGATAAAACCGGCACGCTCACGACAAACGAAATGAGCGTCAAGAAGATATGGATTAATAATAGAATAATCGAAGTAACCGGAAGCGGATATGAACCGGCAGGGGCATTTAGCTGTCAGGACAGGCCTGTTTCAGCCGATGCACTAAAAAATGATAACCTCGACTTGCTATTACGCGCTGCAGCATTATGCAACACAGCCAAACTTATTTGGCCATCAGATGAGCAAAAGTACTGGAGTATCATCGGCGACCCTACGGAAGGAGCTCTATTGACGTTAGCTCAAAAGGCAGGCTTCGATTATGAGCAGCAGCGCCAGAATTATTCTCTTGTAAAACGTTTCCCATTTGAATCGGTCCGTAAAAGAATGAGCAGCATAAATAAACTTCCTGATGGTAGTTTATGCGTTTTTGTCAAAGGGGCGCCGAAAGAGGTTTTGGAGCTTTCAACCAAAATCGTTCTCGGCAAGAACATTGTGGATATGATGCCGTCAAAAAAGTCAGAAATTATCGCACAGTTAGACAGTTTTGCCGAAGATGGTCTTAGAGTTCTCGGCCTGGCTTACCGTCCTTTCGAAGCTAAAGAACTTTCAGATGTTTCAGCGGAAAAAATAGAAAAAGATTTAATTTTCATCGGCATTACCGGTATGTACGACCCGCCCCGTCCGGAAGTAAAAGATGCAGTTTCTGTCTGCAGAAAGGCCGGCATCCGCGTGGTTATGATTACAGGTGATTATCAAATAACCGCATTATCGATTGCGAAACAGGTGGGGATTGTCTCTTCCGGTGACCCTGAGGTCATAACAGGAACAGAGCTTGCCGGCTTAACTGATGAGCAATTAAAGGATAAACTCACAAAGAAAGAGGTGATTTTTGCAAGGGTCAATCCCGAGCATAAGTTAAGAGTCGTAAACGCTTTTAAGGAATTGGGGAATATTGTCGCCGTTACCGGCGACGGCGTTAACGACGCCCCTGCACTTAAACGGGCAGATATTGGCATAGCTATGGGATTGCGCGGAACAGATGTGGCCAAAGAAGCAGCGGAGATGATATTGATAGACGACAATTTCGCAAGTATTGTCGCAGCTATTGAGGAAGGACGCGCTGTATTTGAGAATATTAAGAAATTCCTTACTTATATATTTGCTCATCTCGTGCCTGAGGGGATACCTTTTATATTCTATGTTTTATTCAATATCCCTATACCGATCACTGTCCTGCAGGTCTTAGCTATAGATTTAGGCACAGAGATTTTTCCGGCGTTAGCATTAGGCGCGGAAAAACCTGAACCTGGCATTATGGGACTTCCGCCGAGACCCAGAAGAAAAGGGGTCATTGATAAAATAGTGATCTTTAGAGGTTATATCATTTTGGGCATGCTTAGTACCATAGCAACTTTAGGCGCCTATTATCTTACACTTTTTCAGGGAGGCTGGAAACCCGGAATGCAGCTTGAACCAAATGACACTACCTTCACTAATCCGCTTCATCTGAAGGCGATGACCGTTCTTTTTGTCGGCATCATAGTGATGCAGGTCGCGAATGTTTTTAATTGCCGCAGCGAGAAATATTCAGCTTTTAGGGTCGGGTTCTTCAGTAACAAGCGTATTTTCTGGAGTATCGCCATTTCGCTCGCTTTTACCTGCATCCTGATTTATGTGCCGTTCTTCCAGAAGATGTTCCAAACCACCGGTATCGGCTGGGCCGACTGGGGGCTGTTATTTTTCTTTGCGCTGTTAATCTTTTTTGCCGAGGAGTTCAGAAAGAAATTTTTCTGCCGGATGTTGTAAATCTGTTGGAGATAGATGGACATTGACACTATTGCTGCCGTGAGTATTTTAGCAAAAACTTTTTTGTGTAATGTCCCTGCACGAAGGTGGTTACGAATAATAAAATGGAGGCGGGGGGATTCGAACCATCCTGGGCACGCCGCCTGACCATCTACCTGTCCGGTCGAAGCCTTTCGCCCCCTATTCACTTTTCAATATTCCCATTCAAGTATATCACAAAAAAGGACTCTTGGCAAGAGGCGGATGGTTCAGGCTTTATATCGCACAATGAATGTCTTTGTTCGCACCTGTAGCACAATGTTGATTTTGACCGAACGAGACGGGAACGAGACCAAAAGGGGTGCCGGGAATGTCCGATAAGCTCGATACACGATGGCAAAAACCGTTAAAGCAGGGTCGATAAAAAGGCAGTTCCGGGCAGTTTTGCATAAGCCTGTTATGCCGGTGCGGCAGTTTGCCGAAGTAAAAGAGTAAGAACTGATTCATTGAAAAGAGAGTAGGAGATATTATCATAATTGTCAAAATTAGGGATTGAATTCCCGATAAGTAATTCTATAATTTCATTGAAAATATCGATTGAGAGAAGATATGTGCTGCAAAAGTATTTTTTTTAGTTTTTTCCTGGTATTGATTTTTTTATCAGCCGCCATTGCCGGAGAAAATCCAGGCATAGGCGGTACCGCAGAAAAAACGGTGACTGTGGAATCCGAAACGCATCGGGACCCCAATCAAGCCCCTGCCGAACCGAATCAGCCCAGCGGCAATTCAAAAGAGAAAGAACAGCAAAAAGCTCTCGAAAATCAGAACGGCCCCGCCGCGAAAGCCGAAGCAGAGCCGTTATTTGAGCCGGATGTTTCCATCGAATCTCCCCTTCCGGAATTATACAGGGTCTGCGAGAAGATATTTAACGTTTACGCCGACCAAAACGGAGACGTAAACTATTCGCTGCTTCGACGCAGGCGGGTGGACATCCTGGATGCGATGAAGGTACTTGAGAATGTCACCCAGGAGCAGCTTATGTCTCTTTCCACGCAGGAAAAGACGGCACTGTGGATCAACACGTATAACCTGTGCACGCTGAAGCTGATAATCGACAATTACCCCATCCAGTCGAAGTGGTACATGATGCTGTACCCCGACAACAGTATAATGCAGATATCCAGCCCCTGGACCAAAAATTACTTCTCGATTGGGGGACTGGAGTACAATCTGCGGGAAATAGAGAAGGGTTTGCTGCTTGAACGCTTCAAGGACGTTCGGATATGCTTTGCGCTGGGCGGCGCCGCCATTGGTGGCGCGATACTCCGCAATGAGCCTTATTACGCCGACAGGCTGGACGAACAGTTAAACGACCAGATTCGAAAATATCTTGCCGGCCCGCAGGGCTATCGACTGGACAAGGCAAAAAACGTCCTGCACCTGTCGAATCTGTTCAATACATACAAGGATGAATTTCTCGCCTCGAAATACGCATCCATCAAGAAATTCAGAGACAGGCCTGATATCGAGCGCGCCTGGCTGAACTTCCTGCTGGAGTATCTGCCCGCCGAAGACGTTAAATACATAGAGAACTCCGAATTTTCAATCCAACTGCTGGAATACAACTGGCTTTTGAACGAAACCGGCAGATAGCGTCTCCCCGGCAGTTTTTTTTTCTCACTTGGCAGCACACAATCTATTTGACCCGAAAGCAGTTCGAGTCTATACTTGCCCCTTCGTTTTCAGTGTTCTTTTATCCGTTTTAGGAGACTCTTCTAATGGTACGTAAAGTTAATTCAGGTTTGACAAGATTAAATGGACGAGGGCATCTGTTCACCAGCGAATCCGTAACGATGGGTCATCCAGACAAGGTGGCCGACCAGATTTCCGACGCGATTCTGGACGCAATGCTCCGACAGGACACCGGCAGCAGGGTGGCCTGCGAAACTCTTGTCTCCACGGGAATGGTTGTTATATCAGGCGAGATAACATCGAAGGCGGTCGTCGATGTTCCGAAAGTCGTCCGAGAAACCATCAGTCAGATAGGCTATAACGACCCCGATATCGGTTTTGACGCCGAGAACTGCGCGGTGCTGGTTACGCTCAAACAGCAAAGCCCGGATATCGCGATGGGCGTCGATGTCGGC
>JBGSSG010000350.1:0-2725 GCA_041737185.1 Anaerohalosphaeraceae bacterium | reverse complement strand
TGGCAAACTGCCCGGAATAGGCCCAAAGACGGCAGGGCGGCTGGCCTTTTACATTCTGACCGCCGACGCTGAGCAGGCCATGGGCCTGGCGCAGGCGATATCCGATGTCAAAAAGAACATCCGCCAGTGCAAAACGTGCTTTAGCCTTGCCGAAGCCGAAATTTGTGCGATATGCAGCGACCCCCGCCGGGACCAGTCAGTAATCTGCGTTGTCGAACAGCCCAAGGACCTTATCAGCCTTGAAAGTACGGGCCTGTGCAGATGGGTCTATCATGTCCTCAACGGCCATATCGCCCCGCTTGAGGGCGTCGGGCCAGAAGACCTTACCATTGAGCAGCTTCTTGGGCGGGTGCGAAACGGCGACGTGAGGGAAGTCATTATGGCGACCAATCCGAATCTTGAAGGCGACGGTACAGCCCTGTATATCCAGTCCCTGCTGAGCGGCCTTAACGTAAAGGTTACGCGTCTTGCCAGGGGGCTGCCGTCAGGCACTACCATCGAATTTGCCTCTGGTTCGATACTTTCCGAGGCCATTCTCGGGCGTTCGCCGCTCTAAAAAAATTCTCAACTCGGCATATTTTCCCGCTCACGACTTCACCCGGGGCCTTGTCTGCGGTATAATGGCACAGGCCCGGCAGGCGGGTATCCGGTTATAAACAGGAGAAGTTTTGGTGAAAATGTCAATGGACCACCAGATGCGGATGGAACAGCGGATGAAGCTGGCGCCGCGGATGATTCAGGCGATGGAGGTCTTGCAGCTTCCGCTTCTGGCGCTTCAGGAAAAGATTGAGACCGAACTTAATTCCAACCCTGTACTGGAACTGTCGTCAAATCCTGATGAAACTGCTCCGCCTGAAGAACCGGCCAAAGAGCCGGCGGAGGATTTTGACGAAAAAGAACTGGTCGTTCGTGAGGATTCGGACAACGCCGAGGACTTTCGTCGCCTCGACAATACAATTGATGAATTCGGGGACGCCGGGGAGTGGACGCGTCCGTCTTTCCGCAGGTCCGACCCATCGGATTCCGACAAAAAACTTGAGGCCATGCAGAACACCGCGGCGGCTCAGCAATCTCTCAATGACTTTCTCAAAGAACAGTGGCGGATGGTTGAGGCGCAGCCCGAGGTCAGGGCGGCCGGCGAACTTATTATAGACTACATCGACGAAAAGGGGTATTTGTCCGTCCGTCTTGAGCAGCTTTACAGCAAGGATAAGCACTCGTTTAATCTTGAACATCTTCAGCAGGCTCTTAAGCTTGTACAGAGTCTTGAGCCTGCCGGGGTAGGGGCACGCGATTTGCGGGAAAGCCTGCTGATACAGATGGAGCAGTTTCCCGAGGATATGTCGTTTGAGATTCGGCTCGTCAAAAATCACTGGGATGACCTGCTTGAGAATCGAATGCCGCAAATCGCGAAAAAAATGGACGCTGCCGCGGAGCAAATCAGCAAAGCGATTGAACGAATGAGCAAGCTGGACACTTCTCCCGGCCTTCGGGTTGGTCCTTCGCTTAACCATCCAATCAACGCGGATATTATCGTCGAGGCCGATGAGCAGGGCAGGTACTCCGTGCGTCTGACTGAAACGTACCTGCCGAACCTTCGGGTAAATATGTTTTACCAGAAGATGTCGCGCAACAGGGAAATAGACGAAAACACCAGAAAGTTTTTGCAGAAAAACATCCGCTCGGCGCAGTGGTTTATGGACGCTGTCGAGCAGAGGAAACAAACCCTGCTGAAGGTTGCCTCTGCGATTGTCGAGGCGCAGAAGGAGTTTTTCGACAAGGGCAAACTGTATCTGAAGCCTTTGCCGATGTCGGCGGTTGCGGAAAAGGTCGGGGTGCATATCGCGACCATTTCGCGGGCGGTTTCCGGCAAATATATGCAGTGTCCGCAGGGAATTCTGCCGCTTCGCGGTTTTTTCTCCGCAGGCCTTGAGAACACTACCGGGCAGAAGCACAGCTACGACGCGGTAAGGGCCAGGATACAGCAGATTGCAGATGCAGAGGACAAGTCAAATCCGCTCTCGGACGAGCAGATTCAAAAGGAGCTTGCCCAGACCGGCATGGGCAGGATTGCGCGACGCACGGTGGCCAAATATCGGCAGATATTAGACATTCCCACAGCACGCCTCAGAAAAAAATATTAGAACCTAATCCCCAAAACCGTGCAAAACCGCGATTTCAGTACTGATAATGCGAAATTAAGGGGTTTTGGGATGGATTGTAAGCAAATTTGAAGATGGCCGGTTTTACGGGGCTTATTGTACAATTTATGTCCGATAATACCGGGGGGTAAGTTTTTTTTGCATTTTGGGGGTTCTATAACCGCTTGTATGCTGAAAAGATACAGCAGCAGCGAGATATTGACGATTTTTTTATTACACATTTTGCCATTATCTACAAGTAATAATAGAAGTTCGCTGCGCATAAAGGGCAGGAAAATGGACAAAGATAATACGAAAAATGCTTGTTTTTTACGTTTGTACACAAACATACAGGCCAAGTTGTATTCGTTCATTTTAGCGGTGATTCATAATCGCAATGACGCGGACGAACTTTTTCAGGAAACGACGGTTATTTTGTGGGACCAGTTCGATAAGTATCAGGAGGGTTCAAATTTCGGGTCCTGGGCGATTGGAATCGCTAAAAACAAGGTGTTTGAATACCTGCGGGGCAACAAAAAGACCAAGGCAATTTTTAATGAACGGTTTTATGAGGAATTATCGGA
>JBGSSG010000381.1:0-3681 GCA_041737185.1 Anaerohalosphaeraceae bacterium | reverse complement strand
GACCTTTGTTACGAACAGCGACGTGAACATACTCGCTGCGATTCCGAGCATCAGCACGATTGCAAAACCCTTGATTTCTTCGGAAGCCACCAGGTAGAGAATAGCCGCCACAAGGAAGGTGGTTACGTTGGAGTCAAAAATTGTGGGAAACGCGCGGGAGTATCCGTTTGTGATGGCTGAACGCAGCGATGAACCCCGCTTCTGTTCCTCACGCATACGTTCAAAGATAAGCACGTTGGCGTCCACGCTCATACCTACCGTTAAAATCAATCCGCCGATTCCCGGCAGGGTGAACGTCGCACGGAAAGCCGACATTATAGCCAAAACGAAAAGGACGTTCAGCAGCAGGGCAAAATCAGCGAGAGCGCCGCCTATCAGGTAATAAAACAGCATAAACACCATGACCGCGATGAGGCCGATGACGCCGGCCCGGATGCCCTGGTCCCTGTTGTCGGCCCCAATGGTCGCGCCTATGCTCTTTTCGGAAATCGGAAGCTCGGACAACCTGGCCGGGAAAGAACCGGCATTGAGCTTGTTGACCATATCGTCAACCTCGGTCTTTGAAAACTTGCCCGTTATAATACCTTCCGAGCGAATAGCGCTTTGGATATTGGGGGCGGAAATCGCGATGTCGTCCAGCAGGATGCACAACGGACGCTTGAGATTGCTGCTGGTGAGCGTAAGGAACATATTGGCCGCCACTTCGTCAAACGCAAAACCAATCGCACGATTGTTCGTGCGGCTGTCGAATGTCGGAAATGCCTTTTTAAGCTTCCAGTTTTTACTGCTGTGGAGCATGCATTCATTGTCAAGATTGCTTGTAAGTACATACTCCTTGTCTCCGAATTTGCCTGTAATCCCTCCCTTCCAGCCGGCTGGGTCTTCAGTCTCGCACCATACATATCGGCTGTCAGAGGCCTGTTTTGGACCCTTCTGGATAAGCGATTCCCTGTACGCAGCCAGTTCTTCCTGATTTACATTGTCCCCCTGGCCCGTCGGAAGAATCCGAAATTCCAGCACGCCTGCGCCTTTTAACATACGCTTGAGGTCTTCCGGGTCGTCAAGCCTGCCGCTGACCGTCCGGTAAACGTCGAACGCCGCGACAACCGCGTTAATTTTGGCCTCACGTTCGGGGAAATCTTTCTTGAATCCTTCCAGCCGCTCCTTGCGCTGGGCCGAACGCTCCGGCATTTCCAGGACGTCCCTGAGCAAATCGATGTTAAGATTGATTCGGGAAAGGTCTTCCGACGCCTTGCTCCACCGGACATTGAGTCCCGTATCAGGCTCGGTAATTTCGTTCACCACCGGCGCCCACTTTTCAAACGCCGCCAGATATTCCCAAACCTTGCCGCTTAGTTCCTTTAACGCCTTAGCGTCGGATTGCAGTTCCGGCTTGCGATTGCTTTTAATGTAATCTTCAATTGCTGCGGCACGCTTGTCGGGGGATTCCTTGACCCACGTCGCGGCCTGTGACGCGATAGTATCGACATTGAACCCCAGCGTCTTGCAGTTGTTCTTAATCTGCTCCATCTGGGTATAGAGACTGTCCCGCAGTTCCTTTTTGACCTTTAGCAGGTCATAAGTTTTGGCGAGATTTCCGAGAATTTCCTTTCGCTGTTCGGATCCTTTTATGTACTGTTCGAACATCGCTTCCCGCTGACCCTGCTCCATCGAAAGGGCCCGTTTTATTCGCAGCAGGTTGATGTTTTCCTGTTCCAGCGACTGCAGTTCTTTTTCCAGGGCCTCGCGTTTTTTCCGGGTGTCTGCGCTTGCCACCGGCAGTTGAATCTCAATGCGCGTATCGCCCTGGGGCCTCATAACGATATTGGCCACGTGCGTCGGGTCAATACGGTTAAGCAGTATCGGAATCATCCGCTGCGCAAGTCCGCGCCGTTCACCCGCCGTCAGGTCGCTTGTGTCAATTTCGTAAATCAGGCTTGTACCGCCGGCCAGGTCCAGTCCCTGTTTGAGCTTTTCCTTCGGAGGATATACGTTCCATATCGACAGGGCCGTCAGAAACAATATCAATCCTATTTTCCATATCAAATCTCGGTTCATAGTCGGATTCCCAAAAACATTGTCTGCTTTTGATTTTAGTTCTTCTCGCCGCTCAGCACCGTTGCAATTGCCGAGGGGATAACTCTTATCTTGGTATTTGTGGACTCGTCAACCTTCAGCACAACCTCATCGTCCTTTACGTCCAGAACGACGCCGAGTATCCCGCCGATTGTCCGTACCCTGTCGTTCTTTTTCAGGGACGCCACCCGCATCTGGTGCGCCAGCTTTTGCTTTCGTGGGCCGCGGAACAGCATCATATACATCAGCACAAAAAGCAGAACAAACGGCAGCGCCGTCATCAGCGGATTCGCTTTGGGCGGATTGGCCGGCGGAGTGTTCGTCCCGGCTGGCGAGCCGTCCGCCTTTGTGCTGGTTTCCGCCGCGGGATTGGCCGGCACAGCCGGCGCTGGTGTTACGACAGTACCTTCGGTGTTTTCGCCCGCCCCTTCGGCGGCCGCTAATAGTAATATGCTGTCCATTGTCCAAAATCCTTCCGAATTAGTGTTCGTTGTTTTCCTTGTATTCAACTTCGCCCTGCTGGGGCGCAGCCTGTTGCAAAATAAAATCGTCCGACCAGTTCTCGAACGTTCCGTCTTCTATCCTGTTTCTTATCTGTTCCATTAAACGCTGGTAAAACCTTATATTGTGCAAAGATACCAGAATGGGGCCGAGCATCTCGCCAACATTGAAAAAATGCCGCAAAGCGCCTCGCGAAAAGTTCCTGCAGCAGTAACAATCACATTGGCCGTCAATCGGTCCGGCGTCGGTAGCATGCGAATTGTTTCGCACACGAACAGCGGTTCCCATTGTGAACGCGTAAGCATTGCGCCCGTTTCGTGTCGGCAGGACACAGTCGAACATATCCACCCCTGCCCGAACCGCTGCGACGACGTCAGCCGGCGTCCCAACTCCCATCAAATACCGCGGCCTGTCCTCTGGAAGCAGCGGCGCCGTATGATTTACCGTCTCAACCATCTGTTTATGTCCTTCGCCGACGCCAAGCCCGCCAATGGCATAGCCTTCAAAATCCATCGCTGTCAGGGCGTCTGCACATTGCCGGCGCAGTTCCTTATCCACGCCGCCCTGGACTATGCCGAAAAGCAATTGCTCACGATTTCCGTGGGCGTCTTTACATTGCCCGGCCCAGCGAATCGTTCGCTCTACCGCTTTTTTCAGCCGCGGCGGCTCGCATGGGTACGGCGTGCATTCGTCAAAACACATAATTATGTCGGCTCCGAGACGATTTTGCGCTTCTGTGGCCGTTTTTGCGTCTATGTACATCTTCGCTCCGTCCACGTGGCTGGAAAACTCGACGCCTTCATCGCTTACGCGATTTAATGCACACAGAGAAAATACCTGGTAGCCGCCGCTGTCCGTCAGTATCGGCCCGTCCCAGCCCATCAGCTTATGAAGACCGCCAAGCGATTCGACTGTCGCTATTCCCGGACGAATAAGCAAATGGTAAGTATTGGCCAGCACCACCACAGAACCGGTCTGATGAAGATGCTGCGGCGTAATTCCCTTGACGCTTCCGCGCGTTCCCACCGGCATAAACACAGGCGTATCAATAAGCCCCTGTGCGGTACGCAGCCTGCCGCGACGCGCCTTGCCGGTCCGGGATGC
>JBGSSG010000287.1:0-9246 GCA_041737185.1 Anaerohalosphaeraceae bacterium | reverse complement strand
CTGGCCGTTTGCGCATGATGTCCGGCCTGCCGGGCAGTCGCTGGGGGTAAAGGGCTGTGCCGATTGTCATACAACGGACTCTGCGTTTTTCTTCGGCAAGGTGCCTACCGATGCGCCTTTGCCGAAAGGATTTGAGCCGGTCGAAATGGTAAAACTTCAGGGGCTGGACAGGCTGTATGTATGGGCGTTTAATTTTTCGTTTGTATTCCGGCCGTGGCTTAAGGCGACAGTGATTATATGCTGCGGCGTTCTCGGCCTGGCGCTTTTGATGTACACACTCAAGGCCCTTGCGGTTATTTCCGAAAACTGTGTGGAAAAAGAGGAATAAATGTTTCGCTGGATTACGATAGCAGGTCTGTGCGGCACAGCGGGGTTGATTGTCCTTCACGCCCTTTTGTTTCCCTGCGGATCCGGCGACAGGCTGTCAATAAAGGGACTGATTCGCAGAAAGGTGCATCTGTTCACGCTTTTATTTTTGGAGCAGAGATTAAACGCGCTTGGCAGAATCAGGAAGCTGATTTACCTGCTTGCGGTTTTTACCGTTCTTGTCCTGGCGGTTACGGGGTTTTGGCCTCTGCTTTCGGGCGGCAGGATAGCGGGCTGGCTGCTGATGCTTCACGCCACGTTTGGAGGCGTGTTTATTTTCTGTATCACTTTTTTGACGCTAACGTGGTCGCAAAGGTTTGTCTTTGGAAAGGATAAGCGATTGCTTTCCTGCGGCCTGGAGGATTTTATCTTTAAGGCCTGTTTCTGGGCGATGGTTTTGCTGTCGCTGCCGATAGCCTTGAGTATGGTTTTGAGCATGTTTCCCCTTTTCGGCACCGAAGGCCAGGAAACACTGCTGTGGATTCATCGCTGGAGTACGCTGGGATTTCTAACAGCGGCAATGTTTGAAACTTACCTTGCTGTCCGAAGAGAATTGTTAACGGATAGCGGTTTAACCGGATAAGGAAAATTTCAGGAAAAGGAGATAAAACTATGGATAAGGCAGTAGCGCTTCTGAGTGTATTTGGTCTTGGGATATGTTTTTCGCTTTTGGGTTCGATAAGTGTCAAGTTGATGCCGCGTTTGAATATCGACAAGGGCAGGTTCGGCTCGCTGATTTCCGGTTTTATGTTCACCTGCCTGCTGGCCTCGCTGGTGATGGGTATAGCGGTGGACAAGATGGGCTATAAACCCGTGGCGATATTCGGGTTTGCGGCCACGGCGGGATGTATTTTTATGCTGGCCGGCGCCAGGGGGTACGGCCTGACGCTTTTGCCCTGTCTGCTGCTGGGATTTGGCGCTATGGCTATGAATACCGTCGGCAATACGTTGATTCCGCGGATTCTTTTTGGAGGTACAAACCCCGCGGCGGCCAGCAATCTTGGGAATGTCTTTTTCGGGCTGGGTCTTTTTCTGACGCCGCTGATTGTGAGTTTTCTTTTTCGTCGGACCACGTATGAAAAGGCCGTCGGCGCGCTGGGTGTGCTTATTCTTTTGCCGGTGATACTGGCCGTATTTACGGAGTTTCCGGCGATTCCGGCGGGCTTTTCCATTAAAAACGCCGCGGCGCTTTTGAAAGAGCCGGCGGTTATTATCTCGGCTCTTACGCTGATGTGCTATATCAGCCTTGAGGCTTCTTTCTGCAACTGGCTTGCTCCTTACGGCAAGGAGGTCATATCGAAGGATTTGCCGTCAATGGCTTCCGATGTTGCGGACGCATCGGCTCAGCAGATGCTGTCGCTGTTCGCGGTGGCGATGATGGCCGGTCGGCTTATCGCCAGCCAGATAGCGATGATTACGCAGTACGGCAGTTTCTTTATTTCCGGCGCTGCGGTGATAATCGGTCTGATTATTCTGGCGATGCTCCGCGGCGGGGCCATCTGGACAAGCGCTTTGGCGGTCTGTGCCGGTCTTGCGTTTGCGCCGTGTTTTCCGACGATTGTGGGCGTTACCTTTGCCAAGTTCAGTCCTGACATATACGGCAGCCTGTTCGGCATTATTTTTGCCGTCGGTCTTTTAGGTGCGGTGGTAGTCCCGAAGGCTATAGGGAATATGGCCAAAGGCTCTTCGATACAGCAGAGCCTGAAGCTGCTTTTGCCTGCGGTAACCGTATTGATTGTTTTGGCGCTCATCCTGGGCAGGGTAAAAGGAACCATCGGATAAGAATGGCGCTGCGTAGAAGTACAATTTCAAGTCGGCGTGCGTTCCTTGCAAAGGGCGTTGCTTTTGCGGGCTTTCCCTTTATCGTAAAAGCATCGGTGTTGGGGGGAAATCCGCCTTGCGGCCGGGTTGCCGTCGGCTGTATCGGGACGGGCAATATGGGGCTGTCAAATGTCAGCGGATTTAAGGAACAGGGCGGAGCAGAGGTTGTCGCGGTCTGCGACGTTGATGCAGGTCATCTTGAAAAAGCCAGGCAGGATGCCGGGCTGTCGGCCAGGTCTGCTTACGGTGATTTTCGCGAGCTTCTTGACAGGAGCGATATTGACGCCGTGGTGATTTCGACGCCCGACCACTGGCATGTGCCGATGGCGATGGAAGCGGTCCGTGCGGGAAAGGATGTCTATTGTGAAAAGCCGCTTAGCCGGACGATTGCCGAGGGAAGGCTGTTGTGCAACGCCGTTAAACGCTATGCGAGGGTGTTTCAGACAGGCTCTCATCAGCGTTCCGACCGGAATTTTCGCTTTGCCTGCGAGCTTGTCCGCAACGGCAGAATCGGAACGATACGCAAAATTGTCATTGAAATACTTGCCAACAATCGTGAAAATCCAATCGGCTGGAAGACAGAACCTGTCCCTGCCGGGCTGGATTATGATATGTGGCTTGGACCTGCGCCGTGGGCGCCATACATAACCCAGAGGTGTCATTACAGTTTTCGGTTTATCAGAGACTATGCAGGCGGGCAATTAACCAATTGGGGGGCGCACCATTTGGATATTGTACAATGGGCATTGGACAAGGATAGCTCTGGGCCGGTGAAGATAAGCGGCAAAGGAAAGTTTCCCACCGATGGTCTTTTTAACACCGCCGAAGAAGTATATGTAGAGTACGCGTATGAAAACAATATCAGGGTAATATGCCGGACTAATCCGGATTTTCCGACCGGACGGATACTTTTTGAAGGCGAAAAAGGGTGGATTAGGGTTAGTCGGGAAACGCTTGCAACCGAGCCGGCAGGCCTCCTGACAAGCCGGCTGGGGCCGGATGAAATTCATCTGTACAGGAGTCTGGACCATAGGAAGGATTTTCTTGATTGTGTGAAAACTCGCCGTCAGACAGCCGCTCCTGCCGAAACCGGCCATCGCAGCGCGACGGTATGTCATCTCGGCAATATCGCGATGCTGCTGGGCAGGGAGTTGAGATGGGACCCCCGGACGGAAAGCTTTATCGGCGACCAGGCAGCCAGCAGGATGCTTGGCCGATCCGCAAGAAGCCCGTGGATATTTTGCTGACACGCTTGCTGAAAAAGGTATCTGGAAATATACTTGAGTAAAATCAGAATCACAGGAGAGAAAAATGAAGAATTGTCTGTTGGGTAAAATTGTTTTGTTCTGCTGCCTGGCAATCGCCTTATCGGTTTTTTCGTGTAAAAAACAAACGCCCGCTGCAAAGAGCGAGCCGAAAGAACAGAAGCAGGAACAGCCTGCCGTACGGGAACCTGCGGCGCAAACGGACATGTCGCTTGAGCCGATACCGCTGGAACTGCCCAAGCCGATGTTTGTCGGCACGCCGGAGAATATCCAGGGCGTTGAGCGGCTGGAAAAACCCATTGGCAAGGCAAGGCCGCCGTTTCTTGCCCCCAAGGGTACAAACAATGTCGCACTGAACAAGCCTGTAACCGGAAGCGATCCTGAGCCTATTATGGGCCGATATCCTATGATTACCGACGGAGACAAGGATGCTGCCGACGGAAGCTGCGTTGAAATGGGTCCATTTAAGCAGTGGGTTCAGATAGACCTTGAGCAGAACTGCGATATTTACGCGGTGGTTGTATGGCACTACCATAAGACGGCTCGGGTATATTTCGACGTGATTGTCCAGGTATCGCAGGACCCGGAATTTATAACGGACGTCAAGACTATTTTCAACAATGATATGGATAATTCATCCGGCATCGGCGTCGGCGAGGGTATGCATTATGTCGAAACAGCCGAGGGCAGGTTAATCGACGCAAAAGGTACGCAGGGCAGATATGTCCGTCTGTACAGCAACGGCAATAACTCCAACGACCTGAACCACTATATCGAGGTTGATGTGTACGGCAAAAAGGCGCAATGAACACAGGCTTGCGGAGATGCTGGACGGCAGCGGCGGTTATCATTCTGACAGCGGCAGGCCTGCGTTTATGGTCGCCGCAGCTTCGTCCGATGCACACCGACGAGGCGGTCAATGCATTCAGATTTGCCGGGCTGCTGCAAGAGGGCAGGTATGATTATAATCCCGCCGAGTTTCACGGCCCGACGCTGCATTACGCCGCTTTGCTTTTTTCAAGGCTTGCAGGGGAAAACAAATTTGCCGAACTGAATGAAGTTTTTTTGAGATTTGTTCCCGCGATTTTCGGCGTGCTGCTGGTCGGGACGCCGTTTCTTTTTTTGGGGTTTGTAAAGCGAAAGGCGCTTTTAATCGGCGCCGTGTTTGTCGCTCTTTCTCCGGCGTTTGTCTTTTACAGCCGGTATTTTATACACGAGATGCCGCTGGTATTTTTCACCGCCTGTTTCCTCGGATGTCTGTGGCGGTACGTCTGTACGGGGCGGGCGAGGTGGGCGGCGCTGGCGGGAGTCTCTGCCGGGCTAATGCATGCGACTAAGGAGAGCTGTGCGTTTGCTTTTGCGGCGGCAGGGGCGGCGCTTTTGATAACGTGGCTTGCAGGAAGGCCAGATCCGGGGGAAAACGAACGGAACGGCAGGCCGGCGGGCTTTATCCTGATGCTGGTTTTGGCCGTCGCGGTTTCAGCGTTGTTCTATTCCTCGTTTGGCTCTGCGCCGCGGGGGATTATCGATTCATACAGAACCTTTTATATAAGCGCAGGCAGGGCAGTGGGGCCGGATATTCACCGTCATCCGTGGCACTATTATCTTGACCTGCTTACCTGGCTGGAGTTTATCGAAAAACGTCCCTGGAATGAGGATATCATCGTTGCGCTTGCGGGCCTTGCGATGATTTTATCATTCAGGGCCGACAAAAAATTTCTTCCGTGCAGTCGGGCATTGCTGCGTTTTTTGTCCGCTTACACATTCCTGCTTACCGTTATTTACTCTGCGATTCCGTATAAAACGCCGTGGTGCATGCTCAGTTTTCTTTACGGGATGGCGATACTGGCAGGGATTGCAGCTTTCTGGCTTATTGAAATCGCCGGCAGAGCACGGTGGGTTTATATTGTTTTGGCTTTGTTTGGCGTAATTTTCCCTGCCGTACAGTCTTACTGGCTGAATTTCCGCCTCTTCGCTGAGCCGCAAAACCCTTATGTCTATGCACAGACAGGACGCGATATCTTCATAATGAAGGACAGGGTTCGCCAAATTGCCGACGTCTGCAAAGGTCTCCACATACAGGTGATTGCCTCCGGCGGGGATTACTGGCCCTGGCCGTGGTATTTGAGAGATTTCAACAGGGTTGGCTACTGGACGGAACTGAATATGTCCTCGTTTGGCGATATTATTCTGGTACAGGCCGGCCTTGAGGATAAGCTGACCGAAATGATTTATACTTTGCCTCCGCCGGGACAGAGGTATCTGTACCTGCCTCTGTTTGAGGGGCCGATGTTTCTTCGCCCGGGCGTGCAATGGAAGGGGTATATAAGAAAAGACCTGTACGAAAGATTCAGACAGATAAATCAGGAAAAACAGATGCCCCCGGACCAGAAAGCTCAATGAATATCGAAAATAGCTATGGCATACATTTTTCTCACGAGGCGATGGCGACGGTCTTTGAACTGTTTATCTGTCATAACAATCCTAAGTACGCGGCCTCTGCGGCAAGAGCGGTCTTTGAAGAGATTGACAGGCTCGAAGCCCAGTTTAGCAGATATATCCCCAACAGCGATATTTCAAGAATAAACAAAGCGGCAAAAGGCCGGGATGTAATCGTTTCGCAGGATACTCTGCAATGTCTGCTTGCCGCTCAAAGGGCCTGGCGGCTGACAGGCGGGGCGTTTGATTGTACGGTCGGCTTGCTTGCCGACGGATATAAGGGCAAGGTTGTCGGGGAGGCTGAAATACCGACGGCATCGGCCGGTATGGATGCGATAAATATCGACGCTGATAAAAAAGCCGTTACTTTGCTTGAAGATGGGATATCGCTGGATTTGGGAGGTATCGCCAAGGGATATGCAATCGACAGGGGGTCTGAAATACTCAGGCAATGGGATATTACAATCGCACTGTTAAATGCCGGTTCAAGTACTGTTCTGGCCCTTGACCCTCCGCCGGGCAAACAGGGTTGGCCGATTATAATACGATATCCCCAAACCGGCCAACTCATTGAGCGGATTGAACTTGCACACAAGGCCGTCGGGGCGTCCGGTATCGAAAAAGGCGGTCATATCATAGACCCCAAAACCGCGGCGCCCATTTCTGGCCGGTCGGCCTGCTGGGTACTTGCCGAAGATGGGGTTGCCGCGGATGTTTTTTCGACCGCGTGTATGGTTATGGAAATCGAACAAATCCAGCGGCTTTACGATTCAGGCCGGAACATCCGGGCGGCAATAATTCTGGATGGCCGGATAGTCAGACTCAGCGAGTTTCAGGAAAAGGAATAAAGGATGTCGTAAGTCGCTTATGATGTATTTTTCTTGATTATCCAGTTGATATTTCTGTCTGAATCGGTACAATGCCCCCAAAAGTCCAATAGGATGTGGATTATGGGCAAATTTAAGGAGCAATATGTGATGTCAACAAACGAGCGTAAATGCGATTGTTTGTTTTATTTCCATCTCTTTCGGGTTTTGAAAAATCCTTTAACTAATTGAGAAGTTGGTCTATCGGCGTTTTGATGCCTTAGCTTTGAGAAAGGAGAGTTGGACGTATGCACTTAGGTTCGATTGATTATGTAATTATGCTCATTTATGTCGGGGCAGTACTGGGTATTGGGTGGGTGCTCCGGGCGTATATGAAGACCTCGTCAGATTTTCTGACGTCGGGGCGGTCGATTCCGGCCTGGGTGACGGGCCTGGCGTTTATCTCGGCCAACCTTGGCGCCCTGGAACTGGTGGGTATGGCGGCAAGCGGCGCCAAATACGGCATTGCGACGGCACATTTCTACTGGGTCGGGGCGATTCCGGCGATGGTCTTTTTGGCGATATTTATGATGCCGTTTTACTATGGCTCCAAGGCCCGCTCGGTTCCGGAATACCTCAAGATGCGATTTGACGATCGCGTTCGCTGTTTTAACGCTCTGACCTTTGCGGTGATGACGGTTTTTGCATCGGGTATCTCAATGAATGCCCTGGCCAAGCTGCTGCATCAACTGCTGGGCTGGGATTACCACGTCAGCCTGTGGATTTGCTCGGCGGTGGTGCTGGTGTATGTACTTAAGGGCGGTCTGACGTCCGCGATTTATACCGAAGTGCTGCAATTCTTTATGATTGTGCTGGGTTTTGCGCCGGTTGTCTATTTGGGTCTCAAAGACGTTGGCGGTTGGAACGCCGTGAAAGCGCAGCTTCATCAGGTGGCCAGCAATCCCGCGGCGCTGGATTTGAATACCAAGACATTCGCCCCAGACGCATGGACGAGTGCATGGAAGCCGCTGCTCGGTGGTTCCGCGAACAACCCGATGGGCGTGGATCTCTTTGCGATGGTCTTTGGTCTGGGATTTGTGCTGTCATTCGGCTACTGGTGCTGTAACTTTCTGGTGGTGCAGCGGGCGATGGCGGCCAAGGATATGGGCGCGGCCCGGCGAACGCCGTTGATTGCGGCGGTGCCGAAGATGATTTTCCCGATACTGGTGATTCTGCCCGGAATGCTGGCCATCGCGCTGGCGTCGATGAGCGAAAAGACCGGCTATGATATGCCTAAGCGGAGCATTGCTACCGCGGCATACGCGCCGGCTGTTGAGGTCGTGAAAACCGCTTCGTTGACCGATATTGACGCGACGGTGGAGAAAATCGCCAAAGTGACAGCTCTGAAAATTAATAAAGATAAAATCGCTGCGATGGTTGCCGCCAATACCGCGACGCCTCTGTCGGAAGAAAAAATCAAGGAATTACTGGGTAAAGCGGTGGCAGAAAACGATTATGACGGCGTGATTTTGTCGCTGGTGACGCGGTACTGCCCGACGGGACTGCTGGGTCTGGCGCTGACGGCGCTGCTGGCATCGTTTATGTCTGGCATGGCGGGCAACGTGACGGCATTTAATACGGTCTGGACGTATGACTTGTATCAAGGCTATATCGCCCGCAATAAAAGCGACGCCCATTATCTGTGGATGGGCAAGGTAGTGACGGTTGTGGGCATCCTGCTGAGCATTGCGTGCGCGTATTTCGCCAGCAACTATAACAACGCGATGGACGTGATTCAGCTTGTGTTCGGGTTTGTCAATGCTCCGCTGTTTGCGACGTTTATTCTGGGGATGTTCTGGGTACGCACGACCGGCACCGGCGCTTTTCTTGGTCTGATCGGCGGTACGGCGACTTCGGCAATATTCCATGCCCTGACGCTGGCGACCGGCAATGTGCCGGGCATCAAGGGCGGCTATATTCATGCCGTCCAGTACTTCCCCAGTGAAATGGCGCAGAACTTCTGGCTGGCGTCGTTTGCGTTTATCACCTGCTTTGTGCTGACGGTTGTAATTTCGCTGGCGACCAAGCGGACCAAGACCAATGAAGAACTCAAGGGTCTGGTTTATTCGATGACGCCGAAAATCAAAAACGAGGAACAGAACTGGCTGCTGCGTCCGGCGGTGCTGGGCGTCATTCTGCTGATAGCGTGTGTGATTCTAAACTATATCTTCTGGTAATGATAAGGAGAAACAGAGTATGGGTCTGGATATTCGCTGGCCGATAGGCCTGATGTTTTCGTTGATTGGAGCGATACTGGTCATTTATGGCGCTGTAACGGGCAAAGACCCGGAGATGTACAAGCGATCGCTGGATATAAATATTAACCTGATTTGGGGTGCGCTGCTGCTGGCGTTCGGCTTGTTCATGCTGCTTTCGGCTAAAATCGCCGCCAATGCCAAGAAAAAAGACTCCAAATAAAAAGGGGAGAGAAATTACTGATGAAAAATACTGCAGTGGCTAACGATAAAGAAGCCATGGCGGCGCTGAAG
>JBGSSG010000272.1:0-2438 GCA_041737185.1 Anaerohalosphaeraceae bacterium | reverse complement strand
ACTGTTCAAGGTTCGGCCCTGATTCCCGGGCAGGTTTTTCTTATTCAACCAAGAGTCTATCAGGACTGATATTATATGTTTTCACGCATATTGGTGGCAAATCGGGGAGAAATCGCGATTCGGATAATCCGTGCCTGTCATGAGCTTGGCATCGAGGCGGTGGCGGTTTATTCCGAGGCGGACAGGGATGCTTCGTTTGTGTCTTTGGCTGACGGCGCGATATGCGTCGGGCCTGCAAGCCCTGCCAAAAGTTATCTGAACATACCTGCGATAATCAGCGCTGCCGAGATTGCAGATGTTGACGCGATTCATCCCGGGTACGGCTTTCTGGCTGAGAATGCGCATTTTGCCGAGATTTGCCAGGAGTGCGGGATAGCGTTTATCGGTCCCAGTCCCAATTCGATGCGTCTGTTGGGCGATAAGGTGATGGCCCGCAAGATTGCGCAGGAGGCGCGGGTGCCGTTTGTGCCCGGTTCGGAAGGTGCTATCGGCAATGAGACCGAGGCGGTCAAGTTTGCCAACAAGCTCGGATATCCTGTGATATTAAAGGCTGCGGCGGGCGGGGGCGGACGTGGAATGCGTGTGGCGCATAATGATATCAGTCTGCACAAGGCGTTCGGGGCGGCAAAGGCGGAGGCGGAGGCTGCGTTCAAGAACGGGACGTTGTACATCGAGAAGTTCATCATTGAGCCGCGTCATGTGGAGGTGCAGGTGATGGCGGACAAAAGCGGCAATGCGCTGCATTTTTACGAGAGGGACTGCACAATACAGCGTCGTCATCAGAAGCTCATTGAGGAATCGCCGTGCCCGGTGCTCGATGAGCGTACACGAGAGGAGCTTTGCAAATCGGCGATACGCCTGATAAAGCATGCGAATTATTCCAATGCCGCGACGGTGGAGTTCCTGCTGGACAAGGACAAAAATTTTTACTTTATCGAGGTCAACACCCGAATCCAGGTTGAGCACCCGGTAACGGAAATGGTAACGGGGCAGGATTTAATCAAATGGCAAATCAAGATTGCGGCAGGCGAACCGCTTTCGCTTCGTCAGCGTGATATACATCACAGGGGCGTGGCGATGGAATGCCGGGTAAACGCCGAGGACCCCGCCAGGAATTATACGCCGTGTCCGGGGAAGATTGAGCTTTTTATGCCGCCCGGCGGGCCTGGAGTACGAGTGGATACGTATATTTACCAGGGGGCGGTGATTACGCCATATTACGATTCGATGATAGGCAAGGTTATAGTGCATCAGCCAACGCGGGCCGAGGCGATAGCAACGATGAAAAGGGCGCTTCGGGAGTTTAAGATTGAGCCTATAAAGACGACGATACCGGCCTGTCTGGAGATTCTATCGCACAATCTTTTTGTCAAGAACGAGGTGGACACAAGTTTCATCGAGCGCCATCTGGGCGGCTAAGCCGGGGAGAAATGGCGGGCACAAAACCCGCCCTGCACGCTAAAGCCCAGTCCGCACACTGTATGCTTTCATAATCTTTTATTCAGTGCGTCAAAACCCGGAACGTTCACCGAAGAAGGCCCTTTTTGCTCACGGAGCAGTTGAATGGTTTGATGAGCCTTTTTCAGATTTTCAGTCCTATCCTGTAGTTGGAGACGCAGCGTCTGGATTCGCGACATCGCTTCGTAAAGTTTTCGCTTCAGCGGGTCGGCGTTCACATCGTGTCCTTTAAATTCCTCTGTCTGGACTAATTCGTCATCATTGTCCTGGCCGGTTTGACCAGCCTGCGGAGTTTGTTCGCTGCGGCTGGAAAGTTTTTCCTGCAGTTCTTTTGCAAGCGACTGATATTCCTGCAGTTGTTTTTGTGCGGCTTCGAGACCGGCGGTTTTTTCAGCCAGGTTTTCCTTCAGAGACTGGACCTGCATTTCGGATTCGTCCGTGCCTTCGGCGTCCGGCGAGCAAAGTGTAATGGAATGCTGAAGCTGTGAGATTTGTTTTTGCAGTGCGGCGTTTTCAATGTTCTGCTCTGCGATGCGCGCCTGGGTCTGTGTAAGTTGTCCCGCGGTCTGTTCGAGGTCTTCGCGGAGTCGTATGTTTTCGGTCTTTATCTGGCGGAATCGCTCTTCGAACTGGCGCACTATATCGGAAGTTTCGCCCAGGCGGGTCCAGAGCGACTGGATTTCCTGTTCCCGCGTGGCGAGGTCTTTTTCGAACTGTTCCTGTTTTTTTTCGAGTTTATGCTGAAGCTGGCGGTTTGTGTTATGCCCCTGCTCAATGGCCAGGTCTTTTGCGTCCATTTGTCTGCGGAGCAGGTCATATTGCTGTTCAAGCTGGCGGATGTTTTCGTTTCCCGCGGTCAATTCGTTTTCGAGGGACAGTCTTCGCTGCTGGCTTTGCCTGCATTCGTATCTTGCCTGTTCCATTTCCGCCCTGCCGGCGTTCAGCTCTTCCTTCATCCGGCTTGCTTCTGTCAAAAGGGA
>JBGSSG010000270.1:0-2262 GCA_041737185.1 Anaerohalosphaeraceae bacterium | reverse complement strand
TCAGCCTTATCAACCATCTCAACCAGTTCTTCCCCCTGCCAGGTCTGGTCCTGGGGGGCCTTAACATCCTTGACCTGCGGAGCCTGCGCCTCGGCAACCGGCTGCTGCGCCGCCTGCTCTATCATCAGAAGATATTCCTGCGGCGTCCTGGGGCCGCGAACCGCAAGACCTGATTCGGCCGCTTTTATAAAGCCCTCTTTGGCCTGCTCGGCCTGGCCGGCCTTGTAAAGTTCAATGCTTTTATCGAAAAGCTCCTGCATTTTGCCGGTCTGCTCAGCGAGCTTTTTGTCGATGTCCTCAAGAGTCGATGCAACTATTTTCTGCTCGGCCGGGCTTATATACTGGCTCGACTTGATCTGTTCCAGCAGTACCCTGGCCTGCAGAAAATCCCCTTTGCTCACCAACTCGTCGCTTTGTTTAAGTACCCCTGCAATCCTCTCGCGCTCGGCAAGGGCCTGCTTAATCTGCTCGGCCAGCGATTTGGCCGTCTGCTTTTGCTCATCGCTCATATATTCGCCCATTTCCTTCTGCAGAGAGTCAAGCTGGCTTTGCGCCTGTACGTACATAACCCGCTTCATATACTCCTGGCAGATCTGAATATAACTGTCAATCTTCTGCTGCTTGGCCTGCTGTTGGGTTTCAGGCTGCCCCGGCGACCCTTTGACAAACCGCACCCCCAGGCAAATTACGACCAAGGCCGTCAGAACAAGAGCAAACCGTCCTGCACCGCTGAAACGAATAGGCTGCGACTTCACGACTGACCTCCAGAAAACATAAAAATATTCCTGACTTAAAACCGTGCTGTTAGGCACTTACGGCGCCTTCCGTGCCGCGAGTGTATAAACATACTGATATTATTGCAAGGGAAAAAAAGGCTAAAAGTTGAGCATATCAGACTTGTTTTTAAGCGGGCTGGTCTGTATATTTTGCCGGAATATGCAGCCTCCGGCGGAAAAGAAAAAAACGCATACTATGGACAATCAGACAGCGCCGCTGGCGCTTGCCATTGAAACCTCCGGACGAAAAGGCTCTGTCGCCATCGGAATTGACGACACCATCCTGACAGAATCCGCCTTTTCAGGCCAACTGCGCCACAACGCCGAACTGTTCCCTGCCATTGCCGGCCTGCTGCGGGAGCTTGGCCGAAAACCACGGGATATCAAACAAGTGTACCTGTCAATCGGCCCGGGCAGTTTTACCGGACTTCGCATCGCCGTTACCTTCGCAAAAATGCTTAATTTCGCCGCTGGAACCCAAATCACAGCCGTCGATACCCTCGAAGTCCTGACCCAAAACGCATCCGAATATATTGAAAAAACAGGGCAGACAATCCCGCGTATCGCAACCATACTCGACGCAAAAAGAAACCTTTTTTATACCGCATTGTTCGAACGCGCTGACTGTGGTTGGCGACGCCTGACTGAAGACACGCTGATATCAGCCGATAAATTCCTTGAGCAACTGCCCAAAACAGACCAGCCGACCTGGCTGCTCGGCGAAGGCCTGTTGTACTACCAAAAAGACTTCCTGTCCCCGCACACCAAAATCATAGACCCCCAATACTGGCCGGCCGGGGCCGCGGGTCTGTTCCGAGCAGGCCGAAGACTGGCAAAAGAAGGAAAATTTGCCGATCCGGCAACGCTTGCGCCTCTGTATATAAGAAAGCCGGAAGCCATTGAAAACAGGGAAAAACAAAATCTCCAACAGAGCTGACTTTAGTCGGTACCGAACTCTGCTTGTCTGCGCGGCCATAATTTTACTGGTCGCGGTTGCGTTTGAGCCGGTCCGCCGCAACGGTTTTATCAACTTCGACGACGACTACTATATAACTGAAAATAACCATATCCAGACCGGCTTCACATTCAAATCCGTAATCTGGGCGTTCACTTCCTCCGAATATATGTCCAACTGGCACCCCCTGACCTGGCTTAGCCACATGCTTGACATCGAGCTTTTCGGGCTTAACCCCATCGGGCATCATTTACACAGTCTGGCGCTGCATATCGCCGGCGTCCTGCTGCTGTTTCTGGTACTGAAAAGTATGACCGGCGCTCTTTGGCGCAGCGCATTTGCCGCATTGTTATTCGGGCTGCACCCGCTCCGCGTCGAATCTCTCGCATGGGCCGCCGAACGCAAAGACGTCCTGTGCGCAGTGTTCTGGATGCTCACTATAGCCGCCTACATCTGGTACGCCCGACGGGGCGGCCTGCTTCGATACCTGCTGGTAATACTGTGTTTTGCGCTTGGCCTTATGGCCAAACC
>JBGSSG010000248.1:0-3785 GCA_041737185.1 Anaerohalosphaeraceae bacterium | reverse complement strand
GTGTTCCTCATCGACGACGATAAGGCCGAGCTTCTGCAATGGCGCAAAGACGGCGGAACGTGCGCCTATGACAACGTCGGCCTGTCCCTGTTTTATCATTTGCCACTGGGCATTTCGCTGTGGGCCGGAAAGCGCCGAGTGAAGTACGGCTATTTTCTCGAACCTGGCCCTGAAACGCTCGACGGTCTGTGCAGTAAGGGCGATTTCCGGCAAAAGGACTATCGCCTGTTTGCCGAGGGCGATGGTTTTTTCAATTGCGCGGATATAAATTTCCGTTTTGCCGCTGTCGGTAACGCCCAAAAGCAGCGTAACGCCGAAGCAGCGGGTTTGTAATTGGGTTTCAAGATGGTCAATCGCCCGCTTCTGGTCGTGATTAAGAACAATCTTTTCGCTTATAAAATAAAGGTCCTTCGGGATGGCGGGCAGGGCGGCTATTCGTTCCCGCGTAATCGCGGCTGCGGCGCCGCTGCGGATTAGCTGCTTTAACGGGGCGTCGGTACATTGCGCCTGCTGGAGAAGTGTTTCTTTTTCAATCGCACTATCCGGTCCGTCGGCGCCGCTGTCTTCGAGTATTTTTAAGAGGTTTTTCTGTTTTGGACTTTTTACCGGCTTCTGCAAATAATCCAAAGCGAGAAAGACAAATTGGTTTTTTTTCAGGCCGACACCCTGCTTTACCGCTGCGGGTACCATCGCGGACAGTACCTGGCCCAGCGGGCAGATATAATAATCGCTGATCCAGCGGGCAAGCGCCATCAGGTGCGAGTCGAGCAGGGGTTTTGGGTCGAGAATTTTTTTTACCGGCTTGAGTTTGAAACGCCGGGCCTTTTGAATCTGGTCGGGGGATGTCAAAATTTCGACACAGAAGGCAGGGATAAGTTTGTTGTTTTTTCCGAACGGCACCTGGATTCTTTGTCCGATTTCGACAGAGGCGAGTTCTTCGGGCAGCAGATAATCAAACTCGCGGTCGGCGCCGGTATCGGCTGCGACGCGGATAATCCGCCCGGCCGGCATATTTAACGGCTCGTCAGGAACACCAAAAAGCGTTCGAGTCGAATCTTTTTTCATCAAAATCCTTAAGGGTGTATTTTAACGCTTTTACGGGACATTGCAAATACTCCAAAATTTTAGTTCTACTGCGCTGCTTGTTGAAAGTTATCAACAACGGCAAATCCTAAACCCTAAACCCTAAACAATATCGAATGTTCAAAATACTAATTTTCAAAACAGAAACCGCATATTAGCAGTTTTGAGTTGTTTTGGTTTTCGGTCATTTGGATTTAGAGCTTGTTTAGGATTTAGAATTTAGTGCTTAGGATTTTTAACATAGCATCGTTACAAAGATTATTTGCGCTGTAGTATCAGGGAGTCTCTGTTATGTCTTCAGCTTGTCTAATTTACGGCCAAGAATCTCCGAAACAACCCGCGGATTGGCCTGCCCCCCGCTTTTCAAAAGCGCCTGGCCCATCAGAAAACCCATCGCCTTTTTCGCCTTTTTAGAATCATTGACCACATCCTGCACCGCCTGTGCATTGGCCGCAATGACCTGCTCGATGAAAGCCTCAATCTGCCCGGTATCGCTTGTCTGCAGAAGATTTTGTTCCCCGGCGATATCTTCAGGCTCTCCGCCTTTATTTGCCATATACTCAAATATCGCCGAGGCCGACGTTGCGTTTATCTGCCCGCTCTCCGCCATTGCAGCCAGGCGGGCAAGCCGCTGACAGCTTACCCCAAGTGCGGCGACGCTTACGCCCTTCTCGTTGGACAGTTTCAGCCCCGTCTGCGTCAGAAGATTGCACACTCGTTTGGCATTCGCCCCCAGCCGGGTGGTATCTTCAAAAAACTCCGCCGTCGCGCGTTCCTGCGTCAGCACAGCGGCGTCATATCCGCTTAGTTCATAATCCCGCACAAACCGGCTTTGCTTCTGCAAAGGCAGCTCGCAAAGCCCCGCCCGAATGGCATCAAGCCACTGCTCGTCAATCTCTACCGGCACAAGGTCCGGCTCCGGAAAATATCGGTAATCGTGCGACTCTTCCTTTTCCCTCTGAAGAATGGTCGTCTGATTCACATCGTCCCAGCCGTAAGTACACTTGTTGCCCGTCTGCATCGTCCTGCCGGTCTCAAGAAACTCCTCAAGCTGCCGGGCAGCCTCATACGCAATGCTTCTCTCAATCGCCCGGAACGAGTTGAGATTCTTTATCTCGCTTATAGGCGTTTTGAACTCCTGCCCGCCCCGGCTGATATGAAGGTTCACGTTCGGCTCAAATCGCATATGCCCCTTCTGCATATCGCCCTCGGATACGCCAAGGTATCTGACAATCCGCTGAAGCTCGACCGCCAGCGCCCGCACCTCGGCGGCGCTGTTCATATCAGGCTCCGTAACTATCTCCAGCAGCGGAGCTCCGGCACGGTTCAAATCCACGCCGGAAAAATTGCCGAGCGAATGAGTGTTCTTGCCCGCGTCTTCCTCAAGATGTGCGCGTATGATGCCGATTCTCTTTTTTGCCCCGTCCTCAAGCGGTATCTCGATATATCCGCTGCTGCTCAGCGGCAAATCGTACTGGCTGATCTGATAATTCTTCGGCATATCAGGATAGTAATAGCTCTTGCGGTCCCATTTGGTAAATCGGGAAATCTCGCAGTTAAGGGCCATCGCCGTCAGCACGGCATATTCATACGCCCGCCTGTTCATTACCGGCAAAACCCCCGGCATTCCTGCACATACGGGACAGACCCTGCTGTTTGGCCCGGCGCCATAGACCAGCTCGCACCCGCAGAACATCTTGGTCTTTGTCGCAAGATGCACGTGAACCTCAAGACCCACAATAATTTTATAATTTATCTCAGCCATTGCCCTATCTTTTTTGCCACAGAGGCCACAGAATTAATTTTTTAGACACAGATTAACACTGATTTACACTGTTCTTTTACATAAATAAAACTTCGTGTCCCTTCGCAACCTTTGTGGTTAATCTTTCATATCATCTTAAACTCTTTCTTTTCCGCCATAAAATCTTTAGGGTCGAATTAAAGTTTCATTGTTTATTCTCTCTGGTTTTATTTTTGGGCGAAACTTTCTTTTCCAGTTGTTTGGTTTTTTCCACAATCTTGTCAAAATCGGAGATATAGTTCTTGTCCTGCTCTATGCGGAAAGCGTCATATTCTTTTTCCGCCAGAGCAATGGCCGCCTCGTGTGAAATTTTGCCTTTATCCTGCAATATATTCTGCTCATTGAATCTGAGAAAGGCATCCAGCTTTTGGGTCCAGTCCTTCATTTTCATCAGATGGCCGCGGCTTGCCTGAAACTCCGCGTAATCAAGATACATAGTAACAATATGATTGAGTTTTTGAATCTCCTGCTTCCGAAGATAATTTTTCGCTATCTTGATATCGCCGGGTAATATCTTGCCTTTTGGAGATTTTCGCCACGTGGCAAGCCCCATAAAGAGTTTTTGACTGTCGGCGCGTTCGGCGATAATCTCCGCCGCTGTCCTGCCTGTTATGGCGAAATGAAGCTTGTTTTGAACGGCTGCAAAAAACTTTTCCGCCTCGGCGGTATTGGGCGAATAATCTATTGAAGTCGCATAAATATCGGTTATTTTCTGGTAAGACAACCGCTCGCTTGCCCGAATCTCGCGGATTTCCTCGAGCAGCTCGTCAAAATATCGCCGGTCAAACCGCGAACCACGTTTAAACCTTTCGCTGTCGAGAGCGAATCCCTTGAGGATATAGTTTTTTAGCTTGTCAGTCGCCCATTGCCTGAAATGCGTGCCTCTTTGGGTGTTCAC
>JBGSSG010000365.1:0-1696 GCA_041737185.1 Anaerohalosphaeraceae bacterium | reverse complement strand
CATTAATTCAACAGAATGCACCGATACAGTCTGTCGGTCGTTTTTACCCAAATTAACACCTTTCAAAAAGTGCGAAACTTGACTAAGTAAAACCCGCAACAAAAAACGGTTGTAATTATCCACATCGAGCATTTCGTGCCGGGGGTGGTTTTTATGGGCAGAGGGGCGGATAACGTTTTTTTTGGCTGGAAATACGATTTGGACCGGCTGTAATCGCCCATTGAACGGACTTACGGCAAGGCAAATCGGCGGATTTGGCCCGATAAGAAAATATCAATTTTGCAACGTTGTTTTATATCCCCAAAAGTTCATGCTCAATCTGTTCAAGACTTTTGCCTCTGGTTTCGGGAATCACCTTCCAGACAAAAACGAAAGTAACCACACACATTCCCGCATAGAACCAGAATACGTTTTCTCGCATGGTCTTGAGCATCAGGGGGAATAACTGAGAGACCCAGAAATTGGTAAACCAGATAAAGAAAATTGCCAGGGACATCGCTCTGCCCCGCAGCCGCGTCGGATAAATTTCCGATAAGAGTATCCACGGCACGGCCCCCATGCCAACCGCAAATGAACTCACATACCCCAGCACGCAGATCAACAGAAATATCCCGTGTATTTCTTCCTGACGGTATGCCCCACCCAGCGCAAACAGTGAAATCCCCATCCCACTGACCGAAAGCAGCAGGCAGATTTTGCGTCCCATACCGTCCACCATACGGAAGGCAAGACAGGTAAAGACAAATTGTGTCAGCCCCACCAGGATGGTCTGGGTCATTGCCGAGGTACGATCAAGACCGGCACTGACAAAAATTCGCGGCGCATAGTACATTATGATATTGATGCCGGTCGCCTGACACAAAATGGCAAGACCAATCCCTATCACCAGAACGCGTGCATACCGCCGCTGAAATAACTCCGCGAAATTGCCCTGTTCGTGACGCAGCGTTTCCTGGATGGACTGCAGTTCATGCTGAGCATTGGTAATCCCTCCGATACGGGTCAGCACTGCCATGCCTTGGTCCACCAAACCCTGCTTGATCAGCCAACGCGGAGTTTCCGGAACAAAATACAGGATTGCCCAGAACAGCACCGCCGGGAGTGTTTCCGAACCGAACATCCATCGCCAGCCCGCCTGAACATTCCATTCCAGACTGCCCGCGGCGGCAATCTTTGAATTGACATAATAAACGACGATCATCCCAGTCAGAATGGCAAACTGAACGAGGGTAACAAGCCTGCCGCGGATTTTTTCAGGCGCGATTTCTGCTATGTAAAGCGGAGACAGCAGGGATGCAGCCCCGACCCCAACACCGCCGATGATCCGCGCGATACTTAGCTGGGTAAGATTTAGCGGTATCGCCGAGCCAATTGCGGAAATGGTATATAAAATCGCTGCAACAATCAGTATTTTTCGTCGTCCAAAACGGTCGCTGAAATAACCCGCCGCAGCGCTGCCAATGATACAGCCTATCAAAGCACTGGCACAAGCCCATCCCAATTCAAAGTCGCTCAATCCAAAGCGTTCCTGCAGAAAATCCGTCGTGCCGGAAATGACCGCCGTATCATACCCAAACAAAAAGCCGCCCAGCGCGGCCACGGATGTCAAAAAGAGAATATATTTTGTATTCTGCCGGTCATCCATTGGTTGCGTGAGTTCCATATCATTCCTGTCATTGCATGTTTTTATTTAGTT
>JBGSSG010000233.1:0-5463 GCA_041737185.1 Anaerohalosphaeraceae bacterium | reverse complement strand
TCAGCGAAGGCACAGTTTGACGGAAATACTGATTCTTTTCAAATATGCAAAAAACCAGTACAAAAACAGGGTAGTTCGGATCAATCCTGCCAAGCCCATGGTCGCCGCTTTCATCGACATAAACAATAAAATCGCTGTATTGGCCCTGGTTCATCCTGTCCGTTCTGATTCTGCGCTTAATCTGTTTTTATAATTGGCTGTCACGCTACCGCATCAGGCTCGCTTAGAATCTCGTTGTAAAAATCCGCATACTTGTCCTTGTTTTCGGTCTTGCGCATCTTAATCGCCGACTCGGGATGGCGATTCAGAATTCCCGTAATCATATACGGAATCAGGTAGCCCCACTCCAGTTCCTGTCGCATCGGTATCATATAATCCTGAATCACCTTCAGGATGGGGTCAAGGCGGAACTTGGGGTTTTTCAGAAAACCCATAATCAGCTCAAGCGGGCAATTGCCCGCGCCTCTGCCGATGCCGAACAGTGAGCCGTCCACCAGGTTGCAGCCCTTGCGAATGCCTTCAATCGTGTTGGCAAAACCAAGCTGCTGATTGTTATGGCAGTGAATCCCAATGCGTTTTCCAGGCAGGTGTTTCTGGTACAAATCCGCCATGTAATGAATCTGCTCGCTGAAAAAATAACCGTAGCTGTCAACGATATATACCGTCTCGACGGGCGTTTTAGCCAACTGGTCCAGCGCTTCAGTCAGGTCGAATTCGTTTTCCTTCGAGAGCGCCATAATGTTGACCGTGGTTTCATATCCGAGGTCGTGCGCCTTTTGACACATCACGATGGCCTTGTCGATGTCCTTAACATAAGTTGCAACGCGAATCATATCCACAGGGCTTTGGTCGGCAGGCTTGAACTCCTGCTCTGCCACGCGGTGCGCATCGACCATAATGCTGATTTTGACGTTGGATTCGATACCGTCGATAATCCGGCGGATTTTGTCGTCGTCGCAATACTTCCATTCGCCGTATTTGGAGGGCGGCGATATCTGCCGGCTGGCACGGTAGCCCATCTCCATATAATCGATGTTCGCTTCGCTGAGCGCCTTATAGACCGCACGCACAAATTCGTCCGTGAAATAGTGATTATTAATCAGCCCGCCGTCGCGAATGGTGCAATCCATAACCTTGATTTCTTCTCTGTACATAAATACTCCAATTGTGTTTATGGCGTCTTTTGGGACAATTGTTCAATACATCGCTGTACCACATCGCGTGAAACTTCCTGTGCCCACTGGCCGTCCTTGCAAAATACGCTGCCCAGCCTTTCCAGCAGGACAAATCTCGGCCATTTGCCGACAGCCTTTTTATCCATCGCCAAAAGCTCCATCAGCCCCTCCGGCCTTATGCCCGAAGGCGCCGCCGTCGGCATACCAAGTCTGACCAGCAAAGATTTTATCCTCTGCCGCCTGTCGTCCCTGACCAGCCCCAGTTCCTGTTCAATAAGCCCTGCGGCAATTATTCCGACGGCCACCGCCTGGCCGTGCAGCAAGGCGTAATCGCTCGCCGATTCGACCGCATGGCCTATCGTATGCCCGTAATTGAGAATCCTGCGTTTATTTTTCTCCGTCGGGTCCTGTTCGACAACCGCCGCCTTTATCCGGCAGTTATACAAGGCCATTTGCTCAAGAACAGACTCGTCACGCCGCAGAATCGCGTCGATATTTTTTTCCAGAAATTCAAAATACTTCGCCTCGGCGATTGTCCCGTGCTTGACCGACTCGACAAGACCCGCTCTGTACTGCAAATCATCAAGCGTCGCCAGCGTGCGCACATCGATGTACACCGCCGACGGATGCCAAAACGCCCCGAAGGCGTTCTTGCTCTTGCTGCTGTCAACGCCGGTTTTTCCGCCTATGCTCGAATCGGCCTGGGCCACCGTCGTTGTCGGAATCTGCACAATCGGCACGCCCCGCTTAAACGCCGCCGCGGCAAAACCGGCGATATCGCCGACCGTCCCGCCGCCAAGAGCCAGAACCACCGTATCGCGCCCCAGCCGATGCGATTCCATCGCTTCCAGTATCGCAGACAACATAGAAAGATTCTTCGATGCCTCGCCGGCAGGGCTTATTATAAACTTCGCAGCCTCTTTTTTGCCCAGCAGCGCGTTAAGATGGCCCGCCTTTGCCACATTGGCGTCGGTTATTACAAATACGCCTCTGCCCGCAAACTGACTTTCAACCCGCTCCAGCACATTCGGCAAAATCCCCGCCCCGATTACCACCGGATAACCTTCGGCCTTCTGTGCCGGTATATGTACCTGTATTTGGCCCATATCAGAGTTCCGTTATTGCGATACGCCTTTGGCCGCCGGCGACGCCTGCGGCAGACGCCGGAATTATAATCCAAAAACAACGCCCGCAAAAGCAAAAACCAACCGGTGTCCCTTTTCATTCCAAATAATGAGACTGTAGCAGCGATTGAGGAGGGAGATCGGCGGGCAGAGGGCGGCACTGCGCGAGAACAGTGGAGCAGGAGAACAGGGGGCAGGGCGGGGTTTGTAGTTAAAAAGGCAAACGATTTGACCGATATACAAGCGTTAATTAAGTTTTTAACAGAGACTGCGCATATAAATGGGCCGATAATAAAGGCCCAAAGAGACAAAAACCGCTATGAGCAGCAAAAGCTGGATAATCTGGACAGCAATGCTGACAGGGCTTGGCCTGTCGGGCCTTTGGATGGTGCGTGTTCAGGAGGCCGGACAGGCTGCCTATGCCGCCCAGTGCCGCCAATTAGTCGGGGAGGGGACGGAGAAGTATCTTGCCAGCTACCAGCAGTGGAGCCAACTAAGCGCAGAAGACAAGGCGGAGAATCAGTGGGGTCAGGGCAGGTATGGCGGGCCTGAGATACAGAAGTCAATCTCGGCAGACCAGAATGAACGTCTGCAGGGCTGCATTGCGGAACTTGCAGGCGGACAAAGGCCGCCGCACGAACTTTCGGATATTCTGTACGGGCTGGATTGGCGGCAGAAGGTTGCTCTGTACCGCAGGGATATCGAACGCCGTGAAATGATAGAATGGGGGTGCAGCGTCGCGGCGGGGGTTGGGGTTTTGTTGTTCGGGTGCGGTATCGCGGTCTGGACGGCCAGAAAAATTTTTGTTCGAGTAAGAAAAACCGGCGAAAACGAGGAACAGAACGACAAAGATTGTCTTGGCGGAGAAACGCATTGCCCGGCGACTCAGGAAACATCCGAGCCGGCTGTTTTCCGCAGCGTGCTGTTTGAACGGGTCTGCCGAGAGCCGCAAGAAGGGAGCAAGGCCGGGCGTGTTTCGGGAGGCTACTTCGAGGCTTACAGTAAAAAGCTATCGCCTGGGCCGCAGCGGAGCGGTTCGGATGCAGAAGACGCAGGGGCGCTTTTGAACAAAGAAGGGATAGCGGTCCAGGAGAGGTGTGAATTGCCGGCCCCGCAGGCCAGTGTCTGGGGCGGGCTTGAGGAGACGTCGGCGGGAACAATGATGACAAATGAGCCGGTGCTGAGCAGCCTCTCGGAACTTAGTGAAGATGTCTCGGCGATACGGCAGTTTGCCTCGCAGCAGCAGGACCAGATGAGAAAGCTTCAGGACGGGTATGACTGGATGCTGATACGGCGGTTTTGCCTGAGGATTATTCGCTGTGTTGATAATATCTATGACCGGATTGTTCGGCTTGCCGAGCAGGGAAAGGATGTGTCGCTGCTGCAGGACGTTCACGACGAGTTGGTATTTGCGCTTGAGTCAAGCGGGGTGGAGCAGTACGAGCCGCAGACAGATATCCCGTACAAGGGTCTTGAGAAATATGCCGAGGCTGTCAAGGAGCGCCAGGAGAACGACCAGCCGGGGCGTTCAGGTTGTATCGCCTCGATAGCTCGGCCCGGCTATCAGTATCTTGTCAATGATGAGGATGTCAAAATTGTACGTTGTGCACAGGTTCGGCTGTACCAGTAGCCGGACCAAACAGAATAAGGAGCCTGATTATGGCTGTGATTGCGGGAATTGATTTGGGAACGACGTTTTCGGCGCTTGCGGCGCTGAATGCGATTGGCCGACCGGAGATTGTACCAAACTGCGAGGGAGAGAGGATAACGCCCTCTGCGGTCTATTTCGACGAAGAAGAGGCCGGCGTTATACGCGTTGGGATAGAGGCCCTGAACTGCCGACAGCTCAACCCCGAACGGTCCGTGCGGTGGATAAAACGCCAGATGGGCACGGACTGGAAAAAACGGATAGACGATAAAGACTGGAGGCCGGAGGAAATATCCAGCCTGATACTCAAAAAGCTCAAACAGGACGCCGGCGATGTGAACGGTCCGATTCACGATGTCGTGATATCCGTACCTGCCCATTTTGACGAGACGCGCCGCAAAGCAACGATGGACGCCGGGACGCTTGCAGGGCTTAACGTAATCGGCATAGTCAATGAGCCTGTCGCCGCCGCGCTGTATTACGCTACAAGCCATAATGTCAACGGACGGGTAATGGTCTATGACCTCGGCGGCGGAACGTTTGATGTAACGATAATGGACGTAAGCGGCCAGGACATACGAATACTGTGCAGCCAGGGCGACCATTCCCTTGGCGGGATAGACTTTGACAACAAGATTATGGACATATTCGCCGAGGCGTACCGCAAACAGACGGGTTCTGAGCTTATTACAAGCGAGCAGGACAGGGCAAAGTACGAAGACGAGGCCGAGGACGTGAAAAAAACCCTCTCCCGACGTCGCTCGTGCAAGAAGATACTGTACGGCGCCGGCGGCAGCGTTCACGCGGAACTGACCAGGGAGGAGTTCGAGCAGGCGATAGAGCCGCTGATAGCGCGAACGGAGATGCTCATTGACGTTGCGATGGAAGAAGCCGGGACAAAGAAAGAGCAGGTCAACAAGGTGCTGCTTGTCGGCGGAAGCACGCGGATTCCGATGGTTCAGCAAAGACTGACGGCCAGGTTTGGTTTTGCGCCTGAAACAGCGGTAAATGTCGATGAGTGCGTAGCGCTGGGCGCTGCGATACACGCCGGTCTCATCACACTTGCCAATAACCCCAAAGCTTTGAGCCAGGGAATGGCCGGCGGGCTGCGCGATGTCCGGCTAAAAGACGTATGCAACCACAGTTACGGAACGATTTGTGCGCCGCTCGACGACGCTACGGGCCGGCACGTAATACGGAACACGATAATCCTCAAGAAAAACACGCCCCTGCCCTGCGAGGCGAACCAGATGTTTTACACAATGTCCCAGAACCAGACCGAGCTTCAGGTAATCATCACGCAGGGCGAGGACGAAGACCCCGATTATGTTCACAAGATAGCGACGGAGATTTTCGAGCTTCCCGCCAACCGTCCTGCTAACAGGCCTATAAGCGTCCAATACAGCTATGACATCAATCAGCGGATGCATTGCCGGTTTCAGGACGAGGAGTCCGGCCGGTTGCTGGAAGTTGAGTTCTGCGTCGGCAGAGATGGCCGATGCAGCGGCAGGAATGT
>JBGSSG010000229.1:0-4188 GCA_041737185.1 Anaerohalosphaeraceae bacterium | reverse complement strand
ACTGATAATTCTGCGGATTTAACCCATCCTGCACAATCCGCTCATACAGCCTGCCGTAATCGTCCTCTCTTACCGACCCGCCTATAATCTCGCCAAACCCTGCCGGCGCAAGCAAATCAAAATTCTCCACCACCTTCCCATCGCTCCGGTCAGTCCGCATATAAAACGCCTTGGCATCCTTCGGATAATGCGTTACAAACACAGGCTTATCGTGCATCATCGAAATAATCGTCTCGTCCGACCCGCCAAGGTCCTTGCCCCAGCAGAATCCCGCCGCCAACTGCGCGTGTTTGGGATTATTCTCAATCTTTACATCCAACTCCGAAAGCTCCGCGGACAACTCCGCTGCAACTTTGGCGTTTCTGTCTTTCTGCCACTGTTTGAGTCCGCCGCTCTTTTCACTGCGCTCAATATCTGCGAGCGTATTTTCAATTTCAGCCCTGCGACCCTTGAAACCCGAAAGCTGCTCTGACATAAACCTCGCCGCACGCTCGCTTGTCAGTATCTCCGCCGCCTCGCTGTACGTCAGCCGATAAAACGGCGGCTCAATCCTCTCAAGTGCCGCAATATCCGCTCCCAGAATTTCAAGCTCACTGCGATTGTCCGCAAGTACACGCTTGACAACGCTCGTTACAAAATTCTCCGCAAGCTCCAAAAGCCCGGCCAAATCAGTAAACGCCACCTCCGGCTCGACCATCCAGAATTCCGTCAGATGCCGCCGCGTCTTGCTCTTTTCCGCCCGGAACGTAGGCCCGAAACAATAAACCTTCCCGTAGCTCATCACCGCCGACTCAAGATAAAGCTGACCCGTCTGCGCCAAATGCATACTCCTGCCGAAATAATCCACCTCGAACAAAGTCTGCTCGCCCTCGCCTGCAATCGTCGTAAATATCGGCGTATCAACCAGCACAAACCCGCTGTCATTGAAAAACCGCCGTATCGCGTCAATCACCGTATGCCGAACCCGACCAATACACCACGGCCGCTGACTCCGCAAATGCAAATGACGATTCTTCAAAAGAAAATCTGTCCCGTGTTCCTTGGGCGTAATCGGATAATCAGCCGTCGCGCAGACAATCTCGGCCTCGCTTACAGTAAGCTCATACCCGCCCGGACTTCGCGGCTCAGACCGCACAACCCCGCTTATCTTTACAGATGACTCCAGCCCAAGATGCGACAGCTCGTCATAAACCCCATCGCTTATCCTGCCCCGCTCAACAATGCACTGACAAACCCCCGTCCCGTCCCTGATTACTATAAACTGAACCTTCCCGCCCTGCCTGCTGTGATACACCCAGCCGAAAAGCCGGACCTGCCGTCCGACAAACTCGTTAAGTTTCGATATGTAAGTCCTATTGCTGTTCTGCATCTGTTTTTTCCTGCTCCGTTTTTGCCGTCTTACCCTCCGGCCAAATCATCCAATCATCATGTTTGGCCGAGAATTGTCCCTCTTCGTCGATACCATTTTTGCCTTTGCTGTAGAGAGCAAAGCCGTCCTTCGTCAGCTTATATACAAATTCCCCATTATTTAATGGGTCAATAAAAGTATCAGGCGAAGCAAGGGATTTAATCTCGGCCAGATTCTCAGGCCAATTACCGTGTGCGTCTTTGTAGCGTTTCAGGGCTATCATAAGGAGCGTACCTTTACGGTCTGCCATAGAATATTTATGTTTTTGCAACATTGACTCATACATGCGGTCTTGTGCCCGAGCCTTTGAAAAGATGCTTCTCTTTTTGTTAAAAGCAAATGAATCATCAGGGCTTGCCGGCAAACAAAGCCATCGTATAAACGTACTTGCCTTGATTAGTTTGGTTTCTGGCCAGGAAGGATATGCAATTCTATAAATTAACGGCTTGAGCAGTTGTTTATACCAAATCGAATGTTCATTTGGTTCAGGGCTATATGATTCGTTTAGCGTCTTTCGCATGCGTATTCGCATTGGCCAGTCCGGGTCGCGGCTGAGGCGAATCCGTCCGTTCTGATTTATCTCGTAATATGCCATAACCTCGCTTGCGCCTATCAGCTTGTCATATTCGAGCATACGGGACCATGCGCCTTCCCAGTCGTTGTCGGGTGCGCATATCGTGCTTTGTGCTCTGGAGATTTCTTCTTCATCAAGTCCATTCATAATCAGCGGTCTTGCGTGGGCGTAGGCCAGCGATTTTATTCCCATTCCTAACATCATATCTATTCTTGTGCCTTGCTGTATCTGATGCCGGCCTATCTGCACAATTGCTGCGGATTTTTCAAGGGCCTGTTCGAGTCTTCCTTCGCCAACATCGTTATTGCAAGCTGCAGCGAGCAAATCCGCCCATCTTCCGGATGCCGCGTACTTTGTTGTGTTTAATTCGTCGTTCGGATTGCCCAGTGCAAATCTGCATTCTGGTTTTTGGGAAATATCCATCAACTTTTTAATTGTCTGGGAATGTTTTTCGAGTGATTTTGCTGCATCCGGATAATCAGAACTTTTCCACGGTGAATTATAAACTTTGCAAAACTGGTCTGTCAAATTGGCATCGTCGGCGGCATTTTCTTTGAGCAATGCGAGATAATCGGGAGCAGCGTTTTCGGCAGGGGGGATTTCGCGCTCATGTTCCAGTTTTACCAATTGAGAAGAAAAGTCATACTTATATGGTTCCCATCCTTCATGGTCCGTAGGCGCTAATACCCAACCCACGAAAATAGCAAATGCAAGCCCAACGGCGATCCAGAACCATCTGCGATAAATTCTCGGCAGGATGGTTACGGCTGCGAGAAATATTACGATAAAAGCAATGACCTTCCACGGCGCCTGCACAAAGATTCCAGCCGCCAGCAAAATTGCCAGCAGCGTCGCCCAAATCACTCGGAGTATGCAAATCGTCGTCCTCATCGCTTACCTTAATATATCTTCGCTATTCCGCACGAACCTTGACAACAATTTTTCTCACCCTCTCAGGCTTATCAAACATCCTGCACGGCATATGCGCATCGCCCGGCCGGAAAATCGCAAAATCCCCCGCCGAAAGAACCACCCTGCTCATCGGCTCCGCCTGATGATAAAACTCTATATCCTTCTTTGCGTCATATCCCGCCTGAACCCTCAATCCCTCAAGCTCCCGAACGCCTATCCACTCGCGACCCGAAACAATAAACTGAATATCTATATACCTGCGATGAGCCTCAAATCGCCCCTGCCCGGCAGGGGCCGTCTCATAACTGTCCGAGTTGTAATAAATATCCTCGCCGTTCACCTCATATCGGCCCGGTGCGGAATTTCTAACCGCCTCATCATTGAGCAAAGCAAGCCCCTTTGCTATCCGCTCGCCCAAACCATAATATATCCCACAATTCTCCAGCCTGTCCTTAATCATCCTAACCCTCAAGCCTTTCACGTAAATATGACTTAACCTGGTCCGTATGCACCCGCTCCTGGCTTATTGATTTTTGAAAAAACAAATGAACGCATAAGCTGCAATTTCATTTCCGTTCACCTTATGTGTCATTCCCGCGAAGGCGGGAATCCAGGTTTTTGCAAAAGTTTCTGGCCCCCCGTCTGTGCGAGGGTAACAAACGGAATGTTTTATTATATTTTCAAAAGTCAATAAACTATCGCGCTGGCGGACGGTTACAGTGTTACTCTGAATTATTTGTCTGTTCGTCATCGGGTGCTGCTGAAATAACCTGAACACGTCCTGTAGTCGGTTGAGCATGTATTCGACCCTTCATCGCGGGGTTGACTGACAGAGCCACATCAGTAAAGCTGCAAAAAACTTCTATCCGTTCGGCTATGGATAAGGACCGAAACCACATGGTTTTAGCCTCCATAGTTTCTTGCTGTCTGTCGTGCCAAATTGCTTTTTTCATACCTTATATAGTACTCTCAATTGAAATCCCCCGTCGGGTCGCGGGAAAGTATTTTAACGGCAACAACTTACAATTCCCCTCGCGGGAACTTCTTACCCTGAAGGGTATATCTTACCGGATTACGCCCAAATTGGCAACAAAAGACCGGAATTAGACATTGCGATAAATGCCGCCGGCCTGTTATAGCTTGAGTTTATCGCGGAGGTAGGTTTTAACCTGGTCTGTATGTATCCGCTCCTGAATTAAATTATCCCTCTGACGCACCGTAACAGTCTGGTCCTCTTTCGTCTGGCCGTCAACCGTAATGCAGTAAGGCGTACCGGCCTCGTCCTGCCTGCGAT
>JBGSSG010000220.1:0-3100 GCA_041737185.1 Anaerohalosphaeraceae bacterium | reverse complement strand
AAAACTTGTCCGCCGCAGGCGGATTGGAAAATCCCTTTTCTCCGCGGTTTTGGGCAAGCGATAGCTTGCAAGGAGAAGGCTTTCTGGGCTGGCACAAAAATAGCATTTTGAGCAAAGCCCAAAAGACTTATCCGCCAGGCCCGACAAATCGGGCCGCCAAAACCCTTCTAAAGCAAATCCTGTAAATCCTGTTTATCCTGTTTATCCTGTCTAATAATCTCGGTGTCCTCAGCGGCTAAAAAAATGAACGGCGCCGCCGCTCATTTTAGGAACACTCAAATTTCGACTTCTAAAATCGTCTTTTTACCCGGCCTGCTTCAGTTAATCAGGCTCTTTGCCAGGTCAACTGCGCTGGCAGCGTCCGGGGCATAGCCGTTGGCGCCGATTTTGTCGGCGTAAGTCTGGGTTACGGGCGCGCCGCCTACCATTGTTTTTGCCGTGATGCCCGCGTCTTTCAGCGCCCGGATGGTTTTTTCCATCGACGGCATTGTCGTTGTGAGCAACGCGCTTAGCCCTATGATTTGGGGCTTGCACTCCTTTGCCTTTTCGATGAACTTTTCAGGCGAAACGTCCACCCCAGCGTCGGCGACCTCAAACCCCGCGCCTTTTAACATCATAACCACAAGGTTCTTGCCGATGTCGTGCAGGTCGCCCTGTACAGTGCCTATCATCGCCTTGCCGAACGGCTTGACGCCCGCCGCGACCAGCTTTGGCTCCAGAACCTCCATAGCCATTTTCATCGCCCTTGCCGAGATAAGCACTTCGGGAATATAAACCTGGTTGGCCTTGAAACGCACCCCGATGACGCTCATCCCCGCGATAAGACCGTCAGCAAGAATGGTCGCCGGCGGCATACCCTCGTTCAGCGCCGCCTTGGTTACTTCAACGGCGGTCTTCTGGTCGCCTTTTATTACCGCATCGCTTAGAGCCTTCATATCTGTCATAGTCGTACACCTCTCAAATAAACACGTTTTCCTGTCCTATTTGACTAATGTTTCCAGTGGGGCTTTTACAGAATTTCGCCATTAAAATCAAGAAATAAAGTGGCTGCAAGGCAAAATTGATAGAATATTAGCAGAAAAGAACAATTTTGTGCTATTTTTGTATAACTTCCCATAAAAGCGAAACTTGGATATTGCCGCCGACCACAAACATCCGCTAAAGTAACGCCGACCTCTCTAAAATGTGCAAAATTGTGCACTGGAGAAAATTGATAGACACCCGCCGGCCGGCCGGTTAAAGTCGAATGGCAGATCGCCGGTGTGAAAAAAAAACGTTAAACTCACAGGACAGAGTATGAGTAATTATATCGTGCTGGTTAAACAGGTACCTGATGTATCCCAGATTACCGACAACGCCTTCGACCCCAAAACCGGAAACCTGATTCGAACCCGTCTGCCGAGCGTCATTAATGAGCTTGACGCCCAGGCCCTGGCATTTGCCAACCGTATGAAGCATCTGGCGGGAGACTCTGGGGGCAGCGTTGTGGCCGTTACAATGGGCCCCCCGATGGCCGCCGAGGTACTTCGATACAGCCTTAGCCGGTGCGCCGATATGGCCGTTCTGCTGACAGACCGCGCATTAGGCGGGGCAGACACCTGGGCCACCGCCAATCCGCTCGCTCACGCCATAAAAAAAATAGTGCGCGAAAAATTCGACGGAAATCAGGACTATTATATCGTCGCCGGTATGCAGTCTGTTGACGGCGACACAGCGCAGGTCCCGGCACAGATAGCCCAGGAGCTTGGTATTCCCTGCGTGTCTTACGCCACGGACACAGAATACCGAGACGGAAATTTTATCTTTCGACGCATAATAAGCGGCGGAAGTCAGACTGTCCGCTCTCGACGCCTGCCCTGCATTATCACCGTGGCAAAGTACGAGTACCCCCTCTTTGCCTCATTCACACGAACCCGAATGGCCGGCAGGATGGAACTTCTCGTCTGGGGAGCCGATGACGTAAAAGCGCCGGCGGTAGGCGTAGCAGGTTCCAAAACCCGCGTGATACGGGTCTTCCCTCCCGGCAAAACAAACCGCCTGTGCCGGCAGGTCGCCTCTGTGGGGGAACTGGCGCAAATCCTGAAAGAAAAACTCTCCCAAAACAAGAAAAAGGCCGGCGCAGCATCCGCAGCGGCGCCTTATGTACTGCCCGCAAAACGAGCCGGCGCTTTCGACCGTTCTTATGAAGGAACTGAAAAGGAAAGCGAGGATTTCGCTATACTGGCCCAAAAAATGGCTTCGCTTGGAATAACCTCCATCGAGCAGATAGACGGCAAAGTCAAAGAACAGATACTGGCCGAAGCCGGGGCTCATTTTCACGGCAAGGCCCTCGACGATATGCTCACTGGGCTTGCCTGCAAAACGCCTTCTTACCGCGGCGACGTCTGGGTCTGCGCAGAGTGCCAGCAGGGCAGACTTCATCCTTCCGCTCTGGAACTGGTGGGCAAGGGGCGAGAGCTTGCCGACAGTCTCGATGTTCGCATGGGCGTCATCGTCGCAGGGGACAAAATACGCTCCCTGGCCAAAGAACTCATCGAAGGCGGCGCCGACGACATCTATCTTGTTGAACATCCCCTGCTTGCCGAGTTCGACCCGCAAAGCCACTGCAAGGCCGTCTCGGACTGCATTGGAAAGTACAAGCCGCAGATTGTGCTCTATGCCGCCACGCCGCAGGGCCGGGCGCTTGCGCCAATGATATCCTATCGTCTCGGCTGCGGCCTGACGGCAGACTGCACCGGCTTAGATATCCGCGACAGCAGCAGAAAAGACCAGGTTGCAATCCTGATGCAGACCCGGCCGGCGCTGGGCGGCAACGTAATGGCCACAATATGCACAAAAGACTCCGACTGCCAGATGGCGACCGCAAGGCCCGGCGTGATGCAGCGGCTGCCCGCCGACCCGGACAGAACCGGAAAAATAATCGAACACATCGTCAAACTGACGGACAGGGATTTATCCCTCGAAATCCTGTCCACAGAAATAGGCTCCGGCTCCGTTCACTTTGACAGCGACGTAATCGTCAGCGGCGGCAAGGGTATGCAGAACCGCGACAACTATGACAGGCTCCTGAATTCCCTTTGCTCCGCCATCCGGCAAAACC
>JBGSSG010000200.1:0-3017 GCA_041737185.1 Anaerohalosphaeraceae bacterium | reverse complement strand
GACCAGTCCCTTGGGGGATTGGCGGGCAAGTTTATAAAGAGCAAAGCCGAGGTCCCAGTCGTCGATATCCAGCACGACGGGTTTTTTGGCTCTGACTTTTTTCCAGAGCGCAAGGCCCAGGCTCGAAAAGAACGTTTTGTTGGCGTACAGCACATCGCCGTCCATTAAATCCAGAAGCTGTCCTATCTGCCGATAAGAGGCGGGAGGAGACTTGAAATACAGCGGCTTTACCGGCACATGGTTCTGCTGTGCAAGGGGCTGCCATATCGATTTCCCAAATACCGGGCCGACGATTTCCACGCTGTATCGGCGATGCAGCAGTCTCGCCAGCAGATAGCTTCTGCCCATAGCGTTGCTCGAAAGATTGCAGCAGAGTATCGAAATTTTCATCGAAACTTAATCCGTAAAAAAATCATCGTATCCTGCCGAGCAGGCGATTTTTCAACCGGCGGTATCTTAAATACATCCTTCTTCCCAGCACGGAGGCCAGAAGCAGATGCAGATATTTTTTATTTACTATCGGCCAGGTACGCAACGCACGAAAAACCAGTTTGCGCATCCGGCCAAACTGGTCGTCGTTATCGAGGTAATTAAAGGCAGAAGCGATATTAAGCCAGTGCCCTGCCAGAATTTTCGGATATTTTTTGAATAATTGCAGGTGTTTTTCAATAACGGGCATCCAGCCGGCGATTTTGAAACGATAATTTGTGCTGATACTGCTGGCGGATTGATGAACCAACAGCAGCGGCTCAGAAACGAAGGAGAAATGCCATTTCCCGGCTATTCGAAGGAATAACTCCCAGTCGTGGCGACAGGGCAGGGATTCGTCAAAGCTGCCACACTGCTGAAAACAACTGCGTTTAACAATAATTGAAGGCAAAGCTATGAAATTTTTTCTGACCAGTTCTGCCAGTATGTTTCCTTCCTTTAAGTCGATACCGCCTGCCGGCATAACCTTTTTCTCTTTGCCGCAGCAGTACCAAAAGGCTGAATACACGACGCCGGTTTTGTCGTCTGAACGGGTCATTTTTTCGGTTGCCTTTTCAAGGAACACGGGGAGCCACTGGTCGTCGCTGTCTAAAAAGGCGATAAGGTCATAACGGGCGGAATTGATGCCGAGATTTCTTGCGGCAGCGGCGCCGCGGTTTCGGCCGGTTTTAATAAAGCGGATTCTGCCGTCGTTATATTCGTTTATCAGTTCAGGCGTGCCGTCGGTTGAGCCGTCGTCAATGATAATCAGTTCAAAATCGCGGTGCGTCTGCGCCAGTGCGCTGTCAATAGCCCCGTCGAGGACATCCGCTCGGTTAAATGTCGGCATAATAATGCTGACGGCTGGAAGGTTTTTGTTCACTTTATTCTTTTCTTAACGTCTTCAATTACATCCATAAGAATCCGGTCGAGGTCTTTTTCAGGCTTGAATCCTGTAAGCTGATTGATTCTGTCGATAGAGGGTACGCGTCTTAGCATATCGTCGAAGGGTTTTCCGAAGGCCTGCTGATAGGACAGAAACTCCTTTTTGCTTTTGCTGCCGGTCAGTTCGATTATTTTATCGGCAAGCTGTTCGATTGAGATTTCATCCGTCGAGCCGATGTTATAGACCCTGCCGGGGGCCTGCGGGGATTCCATAAGGTCGATGCTGGCGCGAACCACGTCCTTCACGTGACAGAAGCAGCGGGTCTGTTTGCCCGTTCCGTAGATTTTAATCGGCTCATTCTTCATCGCCCACTCGACAAAACGCGGGATTACCATACCGTACCGCCCCGTCTGACGGGGACCTACGGTGTTGAAGTATCGTGCAATGACAACCGGCAGCTTATACTGTTCATAATAGGCCAGGCCGAGAAATTCTTCGATGGCCTTGCTGGCGGCATACGACCAGCGGGAAAATCGCGTACTGCCCAGAATCGTATCGTCGTCTTCGGCGAACGGGATTCGGTCGCTTTTGCCATAGACCTCGCTTGTGGATGCGAGGAAAACTTTTTTGCGGAATTTGTTCGCCACCTCAAGCACGACTTCGCTGCCGTGGATGTTGGTCTCGATGGTATGTACGGGGTTATCGACGATAAGCTGCACGCCCACCGCGGCAGCCAGGTGATATACCTGACTGCACTGCTCAATGAGAACGTGCATTGTTTCGGCGTTTCGGACGCTGTCATAGACAAACGAGAAGGCGGGTTTTTTTTCAAGGTGTTCGATGTTTTTAAGACTGCCCGTGCTTAAATCATCTATCGCGACAACCTCGTTTCCGCGTTTAAGCAGTTCTTCGGCCAGATGTGAGCCGATAAACCCCGCCCCGCCTGTAATAAGAATTTTTCCCATCGGCGCCATTGTTTTCCAATTATCTTAAACTATACGTTCTATTATCCGCACGAAATCTCTATCAGCCTTTCATAGAGGCTGATAAGTTTATCAACTACGATATTTACATCAAACTTATTCCTGACAAATTCCTGGCCCGCGTGCCCTATCTGAGGCCAGAGAACCCGATTTTGGATTAAGTATTCCAGCTTCTCGGCCAGACTATCCACATCTTTCTCCGGCACCAGAAATCCGGTTTGTCCATCCAGAACGCCGTCCGGAATCCCATTATGCCAGGTTGAAAGTACCGGCAGCCCTGCCATCTGGGCCTCCTGCAACACCAACCCCTGCCCTTCCCTGTCGCCATTGGACGCTGTAACACTGGGCAACATAAATAAATCCGCCCCTCTGTAAAGTTTCAGCACATCTGTTCGCCCGCCAGCCGGACCGAGTCAACCACTGGCTCGGAATCGCCGCGTCCTATTCGCGAACCTTCTACGGGCAGCTGGCGGGACGCGTTCTTGGGCTTCCGACGTCGCTGAGATGGGTACCGACGGCCGCCGAGCAGGCGGCGCTGAAGATGCTGACCCGGCTTCCCGCAGGCCGGCGGGCACTGGCGCTGATCCAGGTGGGTCAACAAGACCGTGCCGAACAGGAACTGAGAGGGCTGGCGGTCGCCGGCGGTGCGGATCTCGCCCGCGGGATCATGACGGTTGCCG
>JBGSSG010000140.1:0-5624 GCA_041737185.1 Anaerohalosphaeraceae bacterium | reverse complement strand
CTTTATCCGTTTCCAGACCGCAAAATCCGCAAGTTTGCCCAGTCCGTCAAAACTCTCTGGGTTATCGAGGAACTCGACTCGTTCATCGAACTGCACATCAGATCGCTCGGCATAAAAAAGGCGAAATTCAAACATCCTTCTTACCGCACCGGCGAGCTTGACCCCGGCCTTGTAAAAGACCTTGTTGCCGGCAAGCCGAAAAAAGAAAAGAAACTGCCCGTCCGCCCGCCCCGTCTTTGCGCGGGCTGCCCGCATTGGGCGGTCTTTTCCGTTCTTAAAAAACTCGACCTGTTCGTCGCCGGCGACATCGGCTGCTATACCCTCGGCGCTCTGCCGCCGACTTCGGCTTTGCATACCTGTATATGTATGGGCGCCGGCGTAACCTTCAATGAAGGCCTGCGAAGGGCGCACCCCGATGCCAAAATCGTCGGCGTCATCGGCGATTCCACCTTCGTGCATTCCGGCATTACCGGCCTGATTAACGCCGCCTACAACAAAGCGAAAGGCGTCATTTTTATCCTCGACAACTCTACCACCGCGATGACAGGCGGACAAAACCATCCCGCAACCGGCAAAACAATCAGAAATGAACCGACCAAACTGCTCGACTTGGCGGCTCTGTGCAAAACCTGCGGCGCGGACTTTGTTGACGTTATCGACCCTGTGGGCAATGCGGCAACGCTTGAGAGTCTTGTGTCAGAACGACTGAATACTGACGCTCTGAGCGTCATAATATGCAGACACCCCTGCAAACTGCTGAAATGAAAAAACAAAAAAATCCCATCAAAAAACAGAATTACAGCGTTACCTTCGGCGGCATAGGCGGCCAGGGAATCATAAAGGCTTCCGAACTGCTTGGCTGGGCGGCACTCTACGAAGGATTCCGCGTCAAAAAATCCGAGGTACACGGTATGAGCCAGCGCGGCGGCTCCGTCGAGTCCCACGTCCGGTTCGGCGATTGCGTCTATTCGCCGCTGCTTTGTGCAGGAGAGGCTGACTTTCTTCTGTGCTTTCACCCCGACGAGCACGCCCGCCTTAAAACATTTCTTAAAAAAACCGGTACAGACCTGGCGGGCTGCCTCGAAAAAGTCCAGGCCATAGTCGAAGACCCCAGATGCGTCAACACCGCGCTGGTCGGCGTACTGTCCGCCTTTCTGCCGATAAGCGAACGAAGCTGGCAAAAGGCCGTCGATACCGTATTCCCCGAAAAAATCCGTGAAAAAAACCGGCAGGTTTTCGATAAGGCGAAAAACCTGTCGATTCTATAACCGACATACAAAAAACCAACCTCAACTTAATTCAGGAAACCGGCTATGATATGGAACGAAAAAATCGAAACAATGCCGCTGGCCGACCTTAAAAATCTCCAGTCGCAGCGCCTTGCATCGCTTGTCGGCTATGTATATAAAAACTGTCCTATCTATAAACAAAAGCTTGACCAGGCCGGCGTTGCGACCTCCGATATCAAATCAATCGACGACATCACAAAACTTCCCTTCACCACAAAACTCGATATGCGCGACAATTACCCCTTCGGCCTGTTCTCGCGGCCGCGAACCGAACTTGTCGAAATCCACGTCTCCAGCGGCACGACCGGCAACCCAACGCTGGTCGGATATACGCGCGACGACATAAAACTCTGGTCGGACGTTATGGCTCGCTGCCTCTGCTGCGCAGGCGCAGAACCAGACGATACCATTCAGATTGCCTACGGTTACGGCCTGTTCACCGGCGGACTGGGCTTCCATTATGGCGCACTCGAAATGGGCCTTACCATAATCCCGACATCATCAGGACAGACTAAACGACAGCTTAAAATTATGCAGGACTTTGCCCCGCGCATCCTCGCCTGCACCCCAAGCTACTGCCTGTATATGGCCGAAGAAGCGAAGGAAATGGGCATTGACCCGCGGCAGGCAAGCTGGAAAATCGGCATCTTTGGCGCTGAACCCTGGAGCGAATCAATGCGCACCGAAATCGAACAAACCTGGAATATGCTGGCGACGGACGTCTATGGCCTTTCGGAAATCATCGGCCCGGGCGTTTCGCAGGAATGCCGGCACAAACAGGGCCTGCACATCTTTTCCGACGTCTTCTACCCCGAAATTATCGACCCGGACACCGGGAAACCGGTCCCGGAAGGCGGCGACGGCGAATTGGTCATTACCACACTCACCAAGCAGGGCATACCGCTGCTGCGATACCGCACACGCGACATTGTGAGTATGACCACCGCCCCCTGCAAATGCGGCAGAACCAGCCCCAGAACCAGCAAAATCAAGGGCCGAACCGACGATATGATTGTCGTTCGCGGCATAAACGTCTTCCCGTCGCAGATTGAACATGTCCTGCTCGGCATCGACGGTACGCATCCGCACTACCAGATTGTCATTGACCGCCAGGCGCACCAGCTCGACACCGTCGATATTATGGTCGAAGTCGATGAAAAAATCTTCTCCGACGAAATCAAAAAAATGCACGCCCTTGAGCAGAAAATCAAAAAGGAAATCGAGGCTATGCTGTCCATCGGCGTAGAGGTAAAATTAGTCGAACCGAAAACCATCGCACGCAGCGAGGGAAAGGCAAAACGCGTAATCGACAAACGCGCGCTGTAAACCAAAACTTTCGTGGAAAGGTTTGTAACGATGAAAATAACACAAATAAGCGTGTTTCTGGAAAACCGGAAGGGGCGGCTTTGCGATGTTTGTTCTCTGCTCGGCTCTGCCGGCATAAACATCCGCGCACTGACAATCGCTGAGACGGAGTCCTTCGGCGTTTTGCGAATCGTCGTCGATAAGCCCGACAAGGCCATTGATATGTTTAAGAAACAGAACATCACCGCCAACAAAACCGATGTTGTCGCCGTCGAAGTGCCCGACCAGCCCGGCGGCCTGGCCAGGGTGCTTAAAATCCTGTCCGACAACGACGTCAACGTCGAGTATATGTACGGCTTTGTCGAAAAATTCTCAAAGAACGCCCTGCTTGTCTTCCGTTTTGACGACGCCATCCGAGCGAATAAGGTTCTGGCCGAAAACAATATCCCTATCGTTACCGCCGATGACATCAGCGGCCTGTGAGCCTATCACATTCAGTTTGGAAAAGGTTTGATAATGGATACTCCCTTCTGGAACAAAGAGATAGAAACCCTCCCGCGAAAGCAATTAGAGCAGCTTCAGCTTGAAAGACTCAAGGCTCTTGTCGCACAGGCATTCAAAACCGCCTTTTACTCAAAGCGTCTCAAACGCGCCGGCATAAACAGCCCCGACGATATTAAAAGCCTTGCCGATATGCACAAAATCCCCTTTACTGTAAAAGACGACCTCCGCCAAAACTACCCCTTCGGCCTGCTTGCTGTGCCGATGGAACAGGTCGTCCGCATCCACTCATCAAGCGGCACAACCGGCATTCCAACCGTAATCTACCTGACCGCCGACGACCTGAACAACTGGACGGACCTTATCGCCCGCTGCCTTGTCGCAACCGGCGCGACAAGCAAAGACGTCTTTCAGAATATGATGAGCTACGGCCTGTTCACCGGCGGCCTCGGCCTGCACTACGGCGCAGAAAAAATCGGTATGACCGTTATCCCCGTAGGCGGCGGAAATACGCAAAGACAAATACAATTGATGAAGGACTTCAAAACATCCGTCCTGCACATCACTCCAAGCTACCTGCTGCACATCCACCACAGACTGCCCGAATTTAACGTCAAACCTTCCGACCTGCACATCAAAAAAGCCTTCCTCGGCGCAGAACCGTATTCCGAAAACACCAGAAAAAAACTCGAACATCTTTTCGGCATCGACGCCTACAACTCCTACGGCCTTAGCGAAATGAACGGCCCGGGCGTCGCCTTCGAGTGCGTCTATAAAAACGACCTCCACGTCTGGGAAGACGCATATATCCTCGAAATCATCGACCCTGTCGCCGGAACCCCGGTCCCCGACGGACAGCAGGGCGAGGTCGTGCTGACAAACCTTGTCCGAAACGCAATGCCTCTTATGCGATATCGCACCAGAGACCTTGCCTTTGTCCACACAGACCCCTGCCCCTGCGGCAGGACGCACCGAAGACTTTCACGCATCTTAGGCAGAACCGACGATATGCTCATCGTCGGCGGCGTCAACGTCTTCCCCTCACAAATCGAAGAAGTCCTTATGAGCATCCCGGAAGTCGGAAACAACTACCAGATACACCTTTCAAGGGCGGGCGATTTGGACAAGCTCACCGTGAAAGTCGAAATCTACTCCAAACTCTTCACAGGCGACCTGTCCCAGCTTGACGTCCTCAAAAGCAAAATCAAAGACAGACTTCGCGCCTCTATAACAATTAATCCGCACATAGAACTGCACGAACCCGGAGCGCTGCCCGCCTTCGAAGGGAAGGCAAAACGCGTCATCGACGAACGCGAAAAACTGTAATCAAAAGGAATAAACTATGGCTAAACAACTTACCATATTTCTCGAAAACCGGCCCGGCAGAATTAAATCCATCTGCGACGTCCTGCTCGAAAACAACCTCAATATCTGGGCGTTCGCCATTCAGGACAGAGGCGAATTCGGCCTGGTAAAACTCGTCGTCGATAAACCCGCGAAGGCCCAACTGGCTCTGGCTGACAGGGGCTTTGCCTGCGCGGTAAAAGACGTAATTGCCGTTACGGCGACGGACAAGCCGGGCAATCTTGACTCGCTGGCCTCAGCTTTGCTTTCCAGAAACGTCAACATAAAAGACGCCTACGGATTTGTCTCTCCCAGAGATAAACAGGGCGTCTGCTTTCTCGAAGTCCAGAACACTGATAATATCGATATAGCCGCGCTGATTAAACCGCAGGGCTTTAGACTGATGACCGACGAAGAACTATACGAGTTATAAGGTACAACCTCAAACATCAAAGATGGAAATTCTTCCCGCAATAGATTTAGTCAATGGCAAATGCGTTCGTCTCATTCAGGGCGACTATGCCAGGCAGATTAACTATTGCGACGACCCGGTCAAACAGGCAAAACATTTTTTCGCCGATGGAGCAAAATGGCTGCACATCGTTGACCTCGATGGAGCAAAGGAAGGAAAAGCGGTCAACGCCGAAATCGTCGCCGGAATCGCCAAAGAAGTCCCGATGAAAATCGAGCTTGGCGGCGGAATACGCGACCAGCAGTCCATAAAAGACCTGCTCAGTCTGGGCCTGGTCCGACTTATCCTCGGCACAAGCGCCGTGGACAATTTCGACTGGTTCGCCGATATGGCCTGGCGTTTCCCGCATAAACTCGTACTTGGACTTGATGCCCGCGGCTCGAAAATCGCCGTCCGCGGCTGGCTCGAAGACGGCGGGGAAAGTCTGCTTGAACTGGCAAAAAATGCCGCCGAATTGCCCCTTGCCGCCATCATTTATACAGACATCTCCAAAGACGGTATGCTGGCCGGCCCAAATCTTGAACGAACCGAAGAACTTATCAAAACCGTGAACCTGCCCGTCATTGCGGCAGGGGGGGTAACCTCCGTTGCGGACATCAAAAATCTTAAATCCATCGGCGCCGCCGGCGCCGTCATAGGCAGGGCACTCTACGAAGGCTCCATCTCTCTGAAAAGCGCCATCAAGTCCGCTGTGTGAACAACCCTCGATGGAC
>JBGSSG010000135.1:0-4113 GCA_041737185.1 Anaerohalosphaeraceae bacterium | reverse complement strand
CTTGGACAGCAGAAACGAAAGGAATGAAAAAAGACAGAGACCTGAACTAAGAAATCGGGAACAACTTGTCCGAAACAGGGGTTTCGGTGAAGAATTTACAGAGATAGTCTGCAATCAGAGATTATCTTGGACAGCAATGATCGGCAATATGAATGCGATTACCTATAAGGAAGTGTTCCCGTTAATTATGAGTAATAAATTATGGTTTGGTCCAACCATTTGTAGTGGTGATCGTGAATTCCAAGTTCCAAAGGATTATCCGGTAACAGCAGCAGGATGGAGAATCGATGAGAATGGTAATAAATTCTTGCGTATTAAAGGAGTCCGCTGGTTTACGAACCTCGACCATGGAAGACGTCACCAACCATTGCCGCTGATGACAATGAGAGAAAATTTGAAATACAGCAAGCACAAAGAAATTAAGGGCAAGAGAAAGTATGACAAATATGACAATTACGATGCCATAGAGGTTCCGTTTACCGACGCCATCCCGAGTGACTATAAAGGAGTTATGGGCGTGCCGATTAGTTTTTTGGATAAATATAATCCTGATCAGTTTGAGATTATTGGTTATGAAAAAAGTTATCACCTTAGAACCAAAATTTATCCCAAACAGGTACAAATAGATAAGATCGGCAAGAGAAGCAATGTTACCAAATTGAATGACGGCGTGGCTATAAAAGTCCCTACTCAACCGGATGGCATGACATATTATGTAGTCGAAAACGAATATTATGTGCAAATGTTTAAGCGGATTTTTATCAAACATAGAAAAAAATAATATGAAAACAACACTCAAAACCGAAATCACCGTCAAAGAAATTTGCGATGGATTTGTCTATAACGAGCTGGAGGGCAAAGGGCTTTTCGGATTATCCGGCAAGCTCACCATTCAGCCGGAATATCAGCGTAATTATATTTATGCAGATGGGGGCGGCAAAAAGGAGGCGGACGTTATCGAATCCGTCCTCAAAGGGTATCCGCTGGGTTTGATTTATTTCAATAAGGTTTCGGAAAAAAGCCTGGAAGTATTAGACGGGCAGCAGCGAATCACCAGTCTCGGACGTTTTGTGACCGACAAGTTTGCCGTCAAAGATGAGGATGGGAATGAGCAATACTTTCGCGGCATGGCAAAAGACAAGAAAGCAAAGATTCTTGAAACCAAGCTGCTCATATACGAATGTGAAGGCCTTGAAAGCGAAATAAAAAAATGGTTTGAAACCATCAATATTGCCGGCGTTCCGCTCGAACCCCAGGAACTGCTCAACGCCATCTATTCAGGTCCTTTTGTGACGCTTTGCAAAGAGGAATTCAGCAATAGCCAAAACGCCAACATCCAAAAATGGAGCGCCTATATAAAGGGCAGTGCCAACCGGCAGAAATTTTTAGAACGTGCGCTGGATTGGGTCAGCAAGGGCAATATCGACGATTATATGAGCCGCCATCGCGCTGACAAAAATATCAACGAACTCAAGAGATATTTCAACAGCGTGATTGATTGGGTTTCCAGCGTGTTTACTGATGTAGAAAAAGAGATGTGCGGACTTGAGTGGGGGCGACTGTACGAAGCCTATCACACGAAAGCATACAATCCCGCGAAAGTATCAGCCGAAGTACAAAAGCTCTACGGCGATCCGTATGTGGAAAATAGAAAAGGAATTTTTGAATACATTCTCGGCGGTTCAACCGACACAAAATTACTGAATGTCCGAGTTTTTGATGAGGCAACAAAGAAATCCGTTTATGCATCACAGACTAAAAAAGCCGCCGCGAAAAATAAATCCAACTGTCCGCATTGCGCCATCGGGCATGATGCTAACCGGAGCAAAATCTGGCAGCTTTCTGAAATGGACGCTGACCACGTAGCTGCCTGGAGCAAGGGCGGTGGGACAAACATTAAAAATTGCCAGATGCTATGCAAGACTCACAATCGTGCAAAAGGAAATCGTTGAAATGAAGGCGATTTATCAGCATAAATTGAGTGGGGATATTTTTGCTATTCAAACGGACGAGGCGGGGAATGTCGTCGCCGCCTGCGGCCCGTTGTTAGGGAAAGACTTTGACCCTAAAATTCTTGATTATGACAAATACTGGAATACCGAAATTCAGGCGAAAATAACGGACTTTAGAAAAATATCAGATGAAGAGTACCGTGACATACTGAATCGAAACGGCTTTTTTATAGACTTTAATCAAAAACATTTATTTTGATAAAATCAACCTTGTCAAGATATACCCATAATTATTAATCCCCTAAGTCCCATTAAAAATAAACTTCGTGCTCCTCCATGCCCTTGTGGTGAATTCCTTTTTTAACTGTTCATCCCCGTTCGGTTCCGTTCGGATCGATCCCCCTCCGCTAACGCTTCGATGCGACCGGTACGACCGAGGCTATTCGATGGCGTCCTTTGGGCTCGAATTATTTTTGTTTTGGGGGTTTTCCGGAGTTGTCGGATCGGAAATAAAATCGACTTACAGAAATGAACGGATTATTTTTTCCAGTCGGTTTTATTTCCGCTCCTGAGGTTTGCTTGTTTTGCGGGGGGTGAGCGTAATTGATCAGCGTGGGCACGGCCCACCCTACCTAACTGATGGGACTCATAGGACAGATGAGGCGGATAGGACGGATTGACGATGCGTGAGAATGGAGTTGAGCGGGGGGGCCGGTGAGGAAAGTTTACTCCACGGGTTTACACCCGAGGTTATTATATGGCGCCCTTTGGGCTCGAAATATTTTTGTATTTGGGGGTTTTGTCGGAGTTGTCGGAGCGGAAATAAAATCGACTTCCAGAAATGAACGGATTATTTCTTCCAGTCGGTTTTATTTCCGCTCCGGGGGTTGGCTTGTTTTGCGGGGGTGAGCGTAATTGATCAGCGTGGGCACGGCCCACCCTACCTAATTGTTGTTTGCGCGGGGGGGTGGGGAAGTTGTGCCGCGAAACGCGGCCACTCCTCCTTGAGATAAGGAGAGCCTGCGGTGCTGTTTTTTAAGTAAGGATTGGGAATTTAAGAATATTCAAGGTCTGTTGAGAATCGATACTGTATAATATCTTTCAGTCTGAAACGGTTTGGATGCGGATATAGTCAGGATGCTTATGGGATGCTGCCGGGCGATTGAGATTTATGATGAGGAGGGGGAGGAGTGGTATGCGATGCTGCTGGAGGCGGGGACGGGGCGGTTTACGGTTTTGTATCCGCAGAAGGAGATTGTGTCGCTGCGGGTTCAGTTTGTCGGCCGGGTTGGCCGGCTGGCGGGGTTTCGGAACTGGCTGAGGGCCGCCCGGGGGAAGCCCCTGCTGTGTTTGACAGAAAATTTGACGATGGATGTCGAGAAGCGGATGTTTACGTTTGCAATCGGCTTTCCGTACGAGGATCCGATCCGGATCCGGATACCGTCGGCGAGCGAGGAGGAGATGAGGGAGATCGAGCAGGATTTTAAGCACGCAGACCGTTGAGGCGTTTTATGAATTTTTATGGACCTGGGCGGCGATGCTCAGGCGATCGAGGATGCGGTTGAGGCGGCGGCGTTCGACGCCGAGGAGCCGGGCGGCTTCGACTTTGCGGCCGCCGGCGACTTTCATGGCTTCCCGGACAAGGCGTTCTTCGGCTTCCTGCAGGGTCGGCAGGGGGGAATTGGGGTTTTTCACCGGGTCAGTCAAGAGGATTTCGGGCGAGAGGGACTCGGGGCCGATGAGGATGCCTTTGGACAGGACATAGGCGCGTTCCATGGCGTTGGACATCTCGCGGACATTGCCGGGCCAGGGGTAACGCAGGAGGATCTTTTGGGTTTCGCCGCTGAGCTCCTTGCGGGGCTCGTCGTAGAATTCGCTGAGGCTGTCGAGGAAATGGCGGGCCAGGAGGAGGATGTCCTCGGGGCGCTGACGCAGGGGCGGGATCTGCAGGTTGACGACGTTGAGCCGGTAGTAGAGGTCGGCACGGAATTCGTTTTTGTCGACCATTTTCCGCAGGTCGCGGTTAGTGGCACAGACGACGCGGACATCGATGCGGACACTTTGGGTTGAGCCGACGGGGGTGACGGTGCCTTCCTGGAGGACGCGGAGAAGCTTGGCCTGCAGTTCGAGCGGGATTTCGCTGATTTCGTCGAGGAAGATG
>JBGSSG010000132.1:0-2507 GCA_041737185.1 Anaerohalosphaeraceae bacterium | reverse complement strand
ACACCGGAATTTCAACTCCCGTCAGGCATTAGTAAAAACAGCAAAGCGCACACAGAACATACTCCGTCCCTCTCGGTTGCAGCCGGTCTTGCTCTGGCTGCAAAAAACACCTATCATATTCCTGTTTTACAGTAAAAATTTTCAGTCCATACATCCGGAATTCACCGGCCGGCTGTCAAACATCAGCAGAGACTAAAGCGTCTTCGGGAACTGGTTTCGGACTTAACATCTTGAGCGGCTGATGAGTACCGTTAAACGCAGGAATATCTTCCTCGCTGACAAACGGCCCTGCGGCGCTGTATTCGTCAATCAGCCTGCCAAGCAGCATAATGCGTCTGCCGACCGTTTCGAGCGACCCGTTAACGGCTATTTTAGCTTCGATATCCACCGGCATATTAAACCGACGCCTGCCCATTGGAAGTCTCAGGCTGATTTCTTCGAGCTGACCGCCGTTATTTTGTTTGGATATCCAGACGAATGTATGCGTCTTGCCGCTGCCGACGGTTACCCGCAGCGAAAGTTCCAGAAACCCGTCTTTCTCGGCAGCGTCGGTTATGGCGCGCCACCACTGGTTGAAAAAAACGGATTTGCGGAATTTCAAATGCGTGTCTTCGAAAATACCGATGTCTTTCTGTGCCTCTTTCAGTATGAATTTATGATATTTGAACCTCGCAACGACCTCGCGAAGACGAATAGCGCCGACCGCACGGAAAAACAGAACTAAAAGTATTATCTCCGAGGCAAATATCACAATGGTTCCGGCGCCGCGGGAAATCATCATAAACATACCAAATCCGGCCACAAGTATGGTAACCAGATACATCGTAAGCACCACATGACGCTGCCTTAAGCCCATATCGAGCAATCTGTGATGCACGTGACTTCGGTCGGGCGACATTATTCCCCACCGGTCAAGATATCTGCGAAGCATCGAGAAGAAAGTATCAAAAATCGGCAGACCGAGCGCAATCGCCGGCAGGGCAAGAGATACGATTGTTCCGGATTTTATCGCGCACATTACGCTGGAAGAGGCCAGAATAAAACCCAGAAACATACTGCCGCAATCACCCATAAAGATACGAGCCGGACTGAAATTATAAAACAGAAATCCCGTCAGGCTGCCCAGAAGACCGAGCATCAGAACACACATTACCATCTGGTTGTGATAAAACGCGAAAACTGCAATCGCAGCGCAGGTTATCGCCGAAATGCCCGCCGCCAGACCGTCAAGCCCGTCTATCAAATTTACCGCATTTGTAACCGCAACAACCCAGAAAACAGTAACAGGATACGACAGCCAGCCGAAATCCAGGACAAATAAATTCGGCACGCTTATCGTTTCAATTCTTATCCCGGCGGCGCTCAGCGCGGCCGCAGCGGCAATTTGAGCCAGGAGCTTATACTTGGCCCTTACCCCTCGCATATCATCCAGCAGCCCGACAAGAAAAATAAAAGCGCCGGCCGCAAGCAGAACGATTAAACGCATTTTCACATCCTGCCGTATTTGTCCCGTCAAGCCCATCGCCAGGACAAGAACTGCCGGAATCACGGTTGACAAGAAAATAGCCGCTCCGCCGATTCTGGGTACTGGTTTGGAGTGAACCTTGCGCGCATTTGGACCGTCAACGACATTTAACTTGCGCGCAAACCAGATGAGAACCGGCGTTATACCGGCCGCCAGAATCAATGAACCTGAATATACGTATATATAAATACTCATAATATCGTCTCGGAACGCTATGACGAAAACAGTTCCGCTTTCATCAACGGCTATTGCTGCGACCTGTTTTCATTCAGTATTTCCGGGCGTACCGAAAGCTCCCTTATCAGTTGTTCAGCGGCCCTGGATTGAGGCCAAAGCCTAAGGCATATCTGCGCCTCCTTCATCGCTTCCGACACTTCCCTGTTTTGAACAAGTAATTTTGCCAGTTCCATCCGCCAATTAACCTGGCCGTAATCCATCGCAATTGCGCGACGGTAATATTTTATCGCCGACGCGGCGTCCCCCTCCCTTGCGAGTATGTTCGCCAGCAGCGCAAAAGCCGGAGCAGACGCATCGGGCCCTGAACATTGCTCCTCAAGCAAACCCCTGACCCTTAATCGCACCTGCGATTCGAGGTCGTAATACTGCATTTCACCAAGAACATCGGCGGTATAAATCAGCCTGCTGGTATCGTTCTTCGCGATTGAGACAGCCAGTTGCGGTCGGCTGAACTGATGAACGTAGATATTCACCGCTTCTTTGAACAGCCTGCCGTCAAGCTGCACCGCCCTGTCGAATTTCTCAACGCTTGCTTCGGCATTCCCCTCCAGCACATCAAGCCGGCCGGCAACGAAACAAGCGGCAGGGTCTCGCGGCGCAAGCGTATAACCCCTTCTTATTTTTTCCGCGCCACGCCCGTCGTTAAAAATAAATTTTTCTATCTGACCGGCGAGACTGTAAAGAGGACCATACGTCGGACAAACCATCGCGGCTTTGTTAAATTCATTATCTATATCGCAAATAG
>JBGSSG010000115.1:0-2327 GCA_041737185.1 Anaerohalosphaeraceae bacterium | reverse complement strand
AGATAGCGCCGTCGATTTTAAGCGCGGATTTTGCGAATCTGGCGGGCGAAATCAGCCAGGTGGTCGGTGCGGGCGTCAGGATGGTGCACGTTGATGTGATGGACGGTCATTTTGTGCCGAACATTACGATAGGTCCGGTGGTGGTCAAATGGCTTCGGCGGTGCACGGATGCGGCGCTGGATGTACATTTGATGATAAGCGAGCCGGCCAAGTACGCCGAGGCGTTCGTAAAGGCCGGGGCTGACCATATTACGTTCCACATTGAAACCGTCCGCGAGCCTGCTGAATTTGTGAAGTATCTTCGCGGGCTGGGCGCCGGCGTTGGGATTACGCTTAATCCCGATACGCCGGTCGAGGCGATAGAGTCTTCGGCGGCGCTGTGCGATATGATTCTGGTGATGACGGTTCATCCCGGTTTCGGGGCGCAGGAGTTTATCGAAAAAGCGGCAAGAAAGTGTGTTCGGGTGCGAGAGATTGTCGGGCCGGATGTGCGAGTGGAGGTTGACGGGGGCATAAACGCCGACACTATCGTCGTCGCCCGTGATTACGGCGCCGATACGTTTGTGGCGGGCAACGCGATATTCGGCCAAAAGGACCGGGCCGAGGCGATAAAAGCCCTAAAAAGGGCGATTGAGCAAGACGTGCCTTAGAGCGGGGAATTTGTAATTGAGGCAGAAGCCGGGAATGGCCAAAGAAAAAAGGAAAAAAGGCTGGAACGGATTTTCGCTCAAGCCCCGCAGGGAGATGCCTGGGGGGCTTTGGATGGCCTGCGACGCCTGTGGGCAGATGCTGCACAAAAGAAGTGTCGAGGGGAATCTTAATGTCTGTCCTGAGTGCGGATATCATTTCCGGGTTGATGGTCCGTCGCGTGTGCGTCAGCTTGCAGATGAGGGGTCATTTGAGGAGGTTTGGTCGGGGCTTGTCAGCAGCGACCCGCTGGAATTTGCCTGGGATGACAAGACTTACAGGGAGCGGATAGATGCATCGGGGGCAGAATCCGGGGATGCGGCGGAGGCTATGCTTGCCGGCAAGGCGTACATCAAGGGCCGGGGCGTGATGCTGGCGGTAATGAATTTTAATTTTCTGGGCGGTTCGATGGGTATGGTGGCCGGTGAGAAGTTCTGCCGGGCGATTGACAGGGCGATAGAGGAGGGCCTGCCTTTTTTGTCGGTAAGTTGTTCCGGCGGTGCGCGGATGCACGAGGGGGTTGTAGCGCTTGGGCAGATGGCCAAGACAAGTGCGGCTCTTGCCCGGCTTGATGAGGTGGGGGGGTTGTATATATCGCTGCTGACAGACCCGACGACAGGAGGGGTTGCGGCAAGTTTTGCAATGCTGGGGGATATTATTATTGCCGAGCCTGGCGCCCTGGTGGGATTTACCGGGCCCAGGGTGATACAGCAGACGATAAAGATAGAGCTGCCTGAGGGGTTTCAGCGTTCGGAATTTCTGCTGGAGCACGGGTTTGTTGATATGATTGTAGCGCGTAAGGACCTTCGCAGCGAGATAAGCAGGCTGATAGACTACTGCGGCAAGTAGGCGGATTTTACGTTTTCAATTTTGCGTTTTCCATTTATACTGTTGCTGAATATGGCGTATTTCAGAGATATAATTGAAAAGATGGATGGTTATACGCCGGGGTTTCAGCCTAAGGACGCCGACGCGGTCAAGCTGAATACCAATGAGAATCCGTATCCGCCTTCGCCGATGGTGACAGATGCGATACGGTCGGTGCGGGATTATCAGCTTCGGCGGTATCCTGACCCGCTGGGCGGGGTTTTCAGGCAGGCGGCGGCGGAGGTTCTGGATGTGCCCGCAGAGTGGGTGTTGTGCGTTAACGGCGGCGATGAGCTTTTGAGTATGGCGTTTCGGGCCATTTGTGACGGGGACAGGCCGGCGGCCTGGGCGGAGCCGACGTATTCGCTATATCCGGTACTTGCGCGTATTTGCGGTTGTGAGGCGATTACGGTCGGCAGGGATTGCGACTGGGTCCGGGAGCTTGCGGATATTAACGCTGCGCTTACGATAGTCTGCAATCCGAACGCTCCGACGTGCGAATTTACCGGCGTTGATAAAATTGCGGAGCTTGCAAAACGGCTTTCGGGGATTATGCTGGTCGATGAAGCGTATGTGGATTTTGCCGAAGACAACTGTCTTCGATTAGTGCGGGAGTATCCCAACGTGATTGTGCTTCGTTCGATGAGCAAGGGGTATTCGCTGGCGGGGCTGCGTGCGGGGTTCGGCGTTGCCAGGCCGGGGATTATCGAGGGGCTGCTGAAGGTCAAGGACTCGTATAATGTTGACGCGGTGGCGATAGAAGCCGCGGCCGC
>JBGSSG010000114.1:0-3253 GCA_041737185.1 Anaerohalosphaeraceae bacterium | reverse complement strand
TGACAGGTGGTATCAAAAAACCATCCGGGCCGTTTGAGCGGGTTGCTGGAGACATACTTGAAGAAATGATGTACGCTTTCCTTGACAACGGACGGGTCCAGCTCGCTGCCCGTCTTTAACTGCCCGAACACCTCCTCTATATGCGAAAGCTCCTTTTGCAGAATCGTCGTAATCTCATATCGTTCGGTCATTATATCATACAGCAGGACATTGTGCCTTTTGGCGGACTCAAAAGCCCGCTTGAGCAGTTCAAATCCCGTTTCGTCTATGCACATAGGCTTATCGGCAAGCACATTGAGCCCGGCGTCCACGCAGGCTTTGATGTATTCGGCTTTCCTGCGGTTGTTGCCCGACAGTACCACGACGTTGCCTTTGCCCTCGGTCAGCATTTTCTGGAAGAAATCTGCGCCGGTATAAACAATTTCATTCCAGGCCGCAGGATTCTCAGGCCGGCTGTTATACTGTTCGATGAGTTTTAAGTGGTCCTGCAAATCCGCACCGGCGGGGGCGTAAACATAAACATCCGGACTTACCTGCGGATACATCGATTTCTGTACCAGTGCAGCGTGAAAATGCCCGGGATCAAGTGTAATCAGTGTTACAGGGTAATCGCTGGTTTTTGGCGGCTGCGCCTTCTCTTCTTTGCAGGAGCAGCAGAATATCGTCAACATCGCGGTAAACACCCGAAAAAGTACTGTTGTTTTCATTTCTGTTCCTTTTCTGTACCTTTACAAAGCCGCCAGCGCCCCTCTGACATAACCGACTGATTCAGCCAGTCCCGGCAGGGGGTCGTCCTGGTCCTTCTCAAATTCAAAAGACGCGGTTCCCTGATAATCGATTTCCCGCAGCGTCCGAAGAGCCTTTGGCATATCAATGACACCACGGCCGATTTCTACAGTCGTACCATTTTCAGCGGCTTCTGTTACATCCTTCAGATGAACGTCAAGGACCCTGTCGGAAACTTTTCTGATTTCCTCCGCGCAGTCAATCCCGCACCGCCGGGTATGACCAAGGTCCACACAAAGCCCGAAACGGCGGTCCCGCTTTTTGATAAGCTCATACGCGCTCGATGGCGACTGATACACTTTGTCGGTCGGGCCATGATTGTGAATGGCAACCCGAATGTCGTATTCTTTGATTTTTTCTTCCGTCAAATCCAGCATCTCATGATTCGGCACGCCGACAATCATTCCTATCCCTGCATTCCTGGCGTATTCAAACGCTTTTTCAACATCGCCGGCCGTTTTCATATAGATTACGCCGCAGGCGTAAAGATTCACCCCCGATGAACGAACCTTCTGGGTTGCCTGGGAAAGCTGCTCCGCGGACAGATTCATCGGCAGATGCATATCCTTAAGGCTTAAATTCTCCAATGCCAGCCTCTTGCACATCTTTAGGGTGGTATCCAGGTCGAACTTTCTTGTGGTGAAAGACGCCAGCCCCAGCCGAAGCTGGTATTTGTCTTTGCCCGCTGATTTTTCCGGCGTTTTAAGTTTCAGTGCGTTTGCCTTTGAAGTACTGGCTATCATAGCCGTTGCCGCCGCAGCCCTGAAAAAGTCCCGCCTCGATGGATTTAAAGACATTTGCTTTAGCCTCCAAAAAATAATTGTGTTTATACTAATGTTCATACCAAAAAACCAGCCGGTTTGACAATTGTCAAGATAAATTTCACAGAACGTGAGAAATTTAGGTGATTTTGCTTGACAGAAAGCCCGTCGTCGAAAAAAATAGAACCCGATGCCGGGCCTGTTTCTGTTATCACTCCGGCCTTTTTGAATTCCCAAGTTATTACAGACAAAGGAGTTAAAGATGCAAAACGGCAATCTTTCCCGCAGAAAATTCCTTGCGCAAAGCTGCTGCCTGTCAGCAGGTGTCATTACAGCCGGTGCGCTAAGCTCCTGCGTATCGGCTAAACATACCGCCATCCCCGTTGGCAAAGTAATCGGCGCAAACGAAAGGATAAACCTGGCCTTAGTGGGCATTCGCAGCCGGGGCTGGCAGCTCGCAGAGGGGTTTATGGATATCAACGACGTTCATATCAAGACGCTCTGCGATATCGACGGCAATGTCCTGAATAACAGAGCCGGAGAACTCGAAAAGAAAAAAGGCTACAGGCCGCAAACCTGTATGGATTTCCGCCAGGCCCTTGCCGACCCGCAAATCGACGCCGTTGTCTTCGGCACGCCCAATCACTGGCACGCTCTCGGCGCCATCTGGGCCTGCCAGGCAGGCAAGCATGTATATGTCGAAAAACCCGCCTGTTATAATGTCTTTGAAGGCAGAAAAATGGTCGAAGCCGCCCGAAAATACAACCGTCTCGTGCAGGTCGGCTTCCAAAACCGCTCTATCGGCAATGTCCGCCGGGCAATAGAGTTCCTTCATTCCGGCGGCATAGGCGACGTCTATATGGCACGCGGATTGTGCTACAAGGAAAGAGACTCAATCGGCTCCTGTAAAGACGGCATCGGCACGGGAAAGGATTACGAGTATTATGTCTTTAATAAAAGAGCCGAAAACTACACCGCCGAGTATATGAAAAACGTTGATTATGATATGTGGACCGGCCCGGCGCCCCTGCTGCCATTTAACTACAACCGATTCCATTACAACTGGCACTGGAACTGGCTCTACGGCGGAGGCGATATCGCAAACCAGGGACCACATCAGTTTGACGTCGCCCGCTGGGGTCTTAATAAAAACGAACATCCCGTAAAGGTAAGCTCGCAGGGCGGATACTTCGGCAAAAAGTGCGACCAGCAGACGCCAAACACGCAGACCGCTACCATCGAATACGCCGATGGAAAACTGCTCGTATTTGAGGTCAGAGGTCTCTATGCCAATCAGGAACAGGGGATAAATATCGGGAATCTGTTCTACGGCACAAAGGGATGGATGTATATCAATGGCTCAGACTGGGCCAGCTTCTTGGGCCGCAAAAATGAGCCGGGACCAGGCTCAAAATCCGGTGAAGAATCAGCCGACCCGACAAACCCCGCCGGCGCAGGCGGCGAAGGACACTTCGCCAACTTTATAAGAGCGCTTCGCAGCGGAAAACAAACCGACCTTAACGCCGAAATAAAAGACGGCTATATGTCCAGCGCACTGCCTCTTTTGGCAAACATTTCCTACAGGCTGGGACGTACGCTTACTTTTGACGGGGCGAAGGAAAAATTTATCGGCGACAGAGGGGCTGACAAAATGCTCACAAGGAAATATCGAAAACCCTATATCGTTCCCGAACGGGTGTAAAACT
>JBGSSG010000088.1:0-1836 GCA_041737185.1 Anaerohalosphaeraceae bacterium | reverse complement strand
TGCGTATGCCTACGAACATCCGAACCTTCCTGACGCTTTCGGCTCTTGTATGTATCGCCCTGCTGTCGGGCTGTGCGCCGAAGGCGCGTATGGCCCTGAACTTTGCGCCCGAACAGACCGCAATATACAAAACTACTACAGAAATGGTTAAAGACGTCAAGTTCGACCAGCCCTCGATGAACAAGTCAAAGTTCGACCAGACAAGCACCGCCATCTGCGTAACAGAACAACAGAGAATCCTCGAAATCGACGACAAAGGCGGCGCACTGGCCCAGGTCCAAATCCAGGCCCTGCAGGTCAAAGTGGTTAACAAAAATGAAACCCGATACGATTTCGACAGCACGCGCGAAAAGGACGCCTCCGACCCGCTGAAAAAACTTATCGGCCAAAGCTATAGCGTCCGGCTGCATCCCGACGGTGCCGTTGACGTCGTTGACGCCGCCGCCGTAAGGGCCATCTCTATCGACGGAACAGCAGGCAAACTCGCCCAGCGCATCCTCAGCGACGAAGGAATCGCCGAACGCAGTCGCATCCTGGCAATGCCCGACGCCCAAAATGCCCTGGTCTCCGTTAAAAAACACTGGTCCAGACTGGAAGCGTCCCCGCCCGGCCTGCTCGCATCAAAATCCTTTGAAAAAGTCTATACCGTCGCCGAAATCAAGAACATCGAAGGCAAAAAAATCGCCACGGTGAAGATGACCGCCGGCGAAAGCGCAAAACCGGCCCCGGGGGCAAAGAATGCCTCCACTTTCGGCCCGTTCAGCAAAATGTTCGACACTGAAGACGACTATACCGGCTCGATGACCTTCGACCTGACCGGCGGACAGGTCAGAAACTTCCAGGAAAAACTCGTTACCACATACGTAGCCGAAGACCCGCAGCAGGCAGCAGACCCCGCACAAAAACCGGACACGCTGCGAATGCGGTTCACCCAGAGCATTGAAATCACTCGCTTAGACTAAACGAATGTCTTTGCCGGAAAGGATGCTGCAATGACATATTTTCGACTGCTGGCCTGTATCCTTTTGTTTATAACGCTTTCAGCCTGCAGACCGGCCGGCGAACATTCCAGCCTGATGGTCGTCAACTTTCAACAGGGCAAACCCCTTACATACAAACTTGTCTCGTCCAGACAGACAACTATAGATCTGACCGGCTTGTCGGCTAAGTCCGAAAAAGCCAGACGCTCGCAAACACAGAAAATGTCCGAAACACTCGAACTTACCATCGAGTACACTCCCACAAAGGTTGACCCCTTCGGCCTGACCACAATCCAGGCAAAATGCCTCTCCGCCAGGGTCTATCGGGCTAACTTTTCCGGAAAAACCGACTCCGACGACGCGATGAATCAACTCCAGGGCAAAACATACACCCTGCGGATTTCCCCCGCCGGTAAAATCGCCGATTATACCGACCTGCACAACCTCATCCGCCAAATCGGCCAACAGGCTTTTGTTTCCGGCGCCGCCGGCGGCGCCCGCGTTAAAAACCCCGATATGATTTCCGACTTCATTACCCTGCAGTGGTACCTCTGGGACACCGCCTCGACACTTACCGAACCGCTGGCTGGTCTGTCTCCCGGAAAAACCTGGCAGGCCGAGCAGTTTATCCCCTGGCCGGCGCCTATATCTAACCCGCCGGCAAGACTTACAACCTTCCGTCTCGACAAAATCGAACAGAAGGAAAATACCCAAGTCGCGACTATCAGTGCAGACTACGCCATTACAACCATACCCCTCGAAAAATTCCCCATCCCCTACGAAGGCAGATTCCAGCTCAAGGGAATGTTCGGTTTTCTGCAAAACTACCAGTTCCAGTCCATCCGCGGAAAGGGCA
>JBGSSG010000083.1:0-1956 GCA_041737185.1 Anaerohalosphaeraceae bacterium | reverse complement strand
TGACAGCATTGATAAGTGGTTTTTACTTATTGCCGACCGAACAAAATGGGATAAGCCGATGTAGTAAAACTAATCACGGAAAGAACGAAAAAGACAGAAAACATCGAAAGTGAAACAGGATGTTTCTTGTCGGAATGCAGGCTATATTTCCAGGTTATGGCGACAGGAGGAATCTGTACGGTGTTTTTTTGCTTGTGGGGGCATAATTTTATTGTTAGAACAGGGCCAAGGACGAAATATTGATTAAGAACTTTAGATTGATATCCGATATCTTTTATGCAAATGCGGACAAAGAGATACTATATATACACAAATAGAAGCTATGATTAAAAATATTGTTTTTTTACACATCTTATTGTGGCTGATGTTAGCGTTGGCAGGGTGTAACAATGACATCCTTGACCCGACGCAGATAGGCAGGTTCCAGCCTACGCCGACGGTGAGTGTCATACTGGATTCTCTCGGTGTAGCCGATGAACCATCGCCGACTTATGAAGGAACGAAGGAGCCTGTGCCGGCAGACCTTGTTGACTATAAACAGGACTACACCCTCGGTCCGGGCGATGTCGTCCGCATCAGTATTTTCGAGCTTTACCAGCAGGGACAGACATACATTAACGACTATATTGTTACGGAAACCGGCAAGGTCTCGATACCGGATGTCGGACAGGTACAGGCCGGGGGGCTTACAGAGGCACAACTCGAACAGGAAATCCGCGATATCCTGTCGCCCAACGTTCTTAGGGACCCGTCGGTCTCGGCGATTCTTCTTCAATCGCAGTCCCGGTACTTTTCAATCGTAGGTCAGGGCGTTGGGCAGTCTTCAAGGTTCCCTATTCCGCGTTATACATTCCGGCTGACGGATGCTATTGCCCTTGCCGGAGGCGTTGCGGAGTTTAATGTAAGTTATATCTACGTCTCGCGTGATATTACAGACGCGGATGCGGCGGCTACCGAGGCGCAGCCGGGGCCGGTCCAAAAGCCTGCCGAGCAGATTGAGCTTACTCCCGTCGAACCGAAGAAGCTCAGCCCGGAAGAGGAAATGCTGGAGATTATCGCTCCGAGCGTAGCCAAAAAGAATCAGTCGGGTATCGTTATAACCTCTGTGGAAATGGTCAGCCGAAAAGAACTGGAGTCGCTGGCGGCGCCGGAGGGGATTAACGGCGAAAGCATTGTATCGACTGAGCCTGATATTACCGAAGAACTGCCTTTAGAACAGCAGCCCGCGGGCTCGCAAATAGATTGGGTGTTTCAGGACGGCAAATGGAAGCCGGTTTCCAAAGGGCCTGCGGCGCCTTTCCAGGCAAGGCCGGAGAGCAGTGCAATATCGCCGCCTCCTGCGGCTGAAGAACCGGTACCCGCAGGGTTTGGCCTTAAGGACATCGGGCCTTCGGGGAAAGTGGCCCGAGTGATACAAATTCCTGTTGACCGTCTGCTGGCAGGCGACCCGCGATACAACATAACAATACGTCCCGGCGACCGAATAACGGTACCGGTGGATTTGATAGGCGAGTTCTGGGTTTCGGGCAACGTGAACGCTCAGGGAGCGATTCCGATTACAGGCAGGCCGATTACGCTTAAGATGGCTATCGCCTCGGCCGGCGGACTGAACGCTCTGGCCTCGCCCAAAAAGGTTGAGGTTGTTCGGCGAATCGGAAAAAACAAGACCGGTCTTATGCAGGAAGAAATCGTGATGGTTGACCTGGACAAAATCGCCAGGGGCCTCCAGCCTGACTTTTTTATCAAACCTTATGACCTTATAAATGTGGGGACAACCGGAACCAGCCGGTGGCTGGCCGTGCTGCGCAACGCTTTTCGTGCAACCTACGGCTTCGGATTCATTTACGACCGCAACTTCGCCACCAGTGATTTTGACGGGGACCCGTTCCCCGGACACTTCGGATTCAACAGTATCTTTTAGCGCGGAACAAATGAGCGAAAAACCGGCAACTGAAG
>JBGSSG010000080.1:0-2467 GCA_041737185.1 Anaerohalosphaeraceae bacterium | reverse complement strand
TCCGCTCTGCCGGCAGCGACAAGCTTATTCAGACAGTCAATATAATTTACATTGACGCTGGGCGTTACTGAACTAAGGGAAACAACCCGTACAACGATATAGAGGAAGACAATGCCGATTACCTTTGAGGTCTGAAGAAGGCATTTCTGCCACAGCGGCCGGCAGCGTTTTTTGCCGCGGCGAATCAGACGGGCCAGCAGCTTTGGCTCGCCAAAACCTTCTATCACCGCAGACGCCCTTTTGCTTCTGTCTTCTTCATCCCTGCAATCGCGCAGGGCATCTTCAAAATGAGCCTGCAATTCCCGCCGGACATCCTGCCGGACTTTTCTCCGGTAGCCCATCTTTTTTATTACCGCATCGATAAATGCCGCAACGGCATCAGGCATCTGTTCATTCATAATTATCGCCTCCTATGCAGCCGCCTGTTTATATTGCCAAAATCCGGCCGCCGTCCAGACCAAAAACAACATTGGCCGCCTGCTGAAGCGATACCCACTGCTGTTTTTTGCCGGCAAGCTCTGCCTTGCCTTTGCCGGTGATTGAATAGTACCTGCGGCGTCTGCCGTTTTCGTTTTCTTCCCACTCGGCCCCGACCAGACCCTTGGCCTCAAGATTGTACAACAGCGGATACAGCGTCCCCCTGCCGAGTGTCAGGATACCTCCGCTTCGCTGCTCAATCGCTTCGCTCAACTCGTAGCCGTACATCCTGCCGCGGCTTAATACCTCAAGAGCCACAACAGGCGCCAGACCCTTTAACAACTCTCTTTCAAACTTCATAATAAAATCTCCTGTTTTCAAAATTTCTATGTCTTGCTATATATATTATGTAGCACATACTATGTTAAGTCAAGTATTTTATAAAAAAATTTGTGTTTTACATAATTACTTATTTTAGAGAGACTTAGGGTACATTTTTTGGCGTGCTGAAAATTTTCGCTTATGTTTACTGTCGTCTGGAGCGGTTTAGGTCTGCCCGCTCCGAAAGGTTTTTTATCCTTTTACGACCGCTTTTGCCTTGTCTAACCAGTCCGGCTGGGACAAAAACCCTTCCAGCCGGGCATACCCCTGTTCCATCTTTAAGCAAAGCTGCGGGGCGTCTTCTAATTCGCCCCGGCGGGCGGCAAGCTCCAGTTCTTCTGATACTTCGGCCAGTTCGCGGGCGCCGGCGTTTTTGGCCGTTCCTTTAATTCGATGAGCGTACAACTGGACTTCCTTGGCGTCGTTTTTTTCAATTGCCTGCTTAAGCAAAATAAAGGCCTGCGGCGTTTCGCTGACAATGATGCCGCCAACTGCACGAAGAACATCCTCATCGTCACAGACTTTGACGATATCATCCCAGTACACAGGAATGTCCTGCCGGTCATAAGTATTGTCATCTGTTTTTACATCTTCAGTATGATTGTCCTGGGCAACCAGATTCGCAGGGGCAACAGGCTCATCAGTCCGGGTCTTTTGCTCCCCGGCCGATTGCTGATTAGCGGCAAGATATTTTTCCATAACAGCGGCCAGTTGTTTTCGGTCAACCGGCTTGGGGATGTAATCGTCGCAGCCGGCTTCGTAGCATTTCTGGTCGTCGCCTTTCATCGCATGTGCTGTAACGGCGACAATCGGCAGCGTACACCCCATTGAGCGCAGCACTCGCGTCGCCTCGTACCCGTTCATCACAGGCATCTGCATATCCATCAGAATTACATCGAATTGTTCGACCCGGACTTTGTCCACCGCTTCCCGTCCGTTTTCCACCATTACGACGGTATAACCCAGCCGCTCCAGCAGTACCCGGATTAACGCCTGATTTGCCTTGGCGTCTTCGGCCACCAATATACGACCCTTCACGGGCCCCTTATCGGCGGATTTTTGCGTGCTTTCGGCAATGGTCGCAGCCAGTACTTCATATTTGTCCAGCCGTTTCTGCCGCTGGATATTTACACCCGCAGGCAGCAGAATAGTAAATACCGAACCGCGTCCGGGCTGACTTTGCAGGCTCACCTTTCCGCCAAGAAGTTCCACAAGCTGTCTTGTTATTGTCAGTCCCAGACCTGTCCCGCCGTATTGGCGGGTAGTGCTCCCGTCGGCCTGCGTGAACGCCTCGAAAACCAGTCCCTGCTTGTCCTGCTCAATTCCTATTCCGGTGTCTTCCACATCGAAGCGGATGAAATCCTTGTAGTTAATCTTTTCCGTGCTGACATTCAGGTAAATATGACCTCGCTCGGTGAATTTTATGGCATTGTTTAAAAGATTCAACAGGCACTGGCGTAAACGAACGGGGTCGGAGTATATTTTTTCAGGAAGCATATCGCAGTAGAGCACTTCGAACATAACATTTTTTTCCCGGCACATTGGCCGAATAAGCGAGGCAATTTCTTCCAGCAGTTGTCCCAGCGAAAACTCGATAACCTCAACCTTGAGTTTACCGGCCTCTATCTTGGAAAAATCGAGGATATCATTTATAATATGAAGAAGATTT
>JBGSSG010000071.1:0-2681 GCA_041737185.1 Anaerohalosphaeraceae bacterium | reverse complement strand
TTTTATGGCCTTAGCCTGGTCGGTCCAGGGCGAGTCTGTTCCAAAAAGAAGGTAGTCAGGGTCGTGGCCGAGCAGAAACCTGCGGAACCGTTCCGGGCCAAGACATTCATAACTCCAGGATATTTCAGTATATATGGGTTTCCCAAGCAGGAGTTTTTCGACCTGGTCCCACTGCTGCCAGCCGCCAAGATGAGTAGCAATAAATTTTAATTTTGGAAAATTTGAAAGGACGTTGAGAATCCGCTGCGGGCCGGCAATGTCGGTCTTTTCAAATGCGATGTCAAAACCCGTATGAAAGACGGCCAGCAGGTTAAGTTCGGAGACTATTGAGTAGATTTGGCCCATTCGCGGGTCGTCGAGGACAAAATTTTGGTAAAAAGGATGGAATTTTACGCCCAAAAAGCCTGCCTGTGCCACCTTTTTGAGTTTCTCAACGGCGTCGAGGTCATCGGGGTGTACGGACGGAAAGGGTATGATACGTTCAGAAGATATCCTTCGACACCAATTAAAGACAGGGTCGAACTGCGAGGGTTTTGTGGCGATGCAGCAGAGAACGCTTTTTTCTATGCCGGATTTATCCATAGAGGCCAGCAGGGAAGACAGGGTTCCATCGAGAGATGCTCTAACATCGGCCTCCGTGTGCAGCTTGGCCATTGCCTTTTTGGCCAACTCATCAGGGAAAGCGTGTGTATGAAAATCAATAATCCTGTGCATAATCCGCGGCAAAAATAAAAGCGTCCATTAACCGGAGCCAACAAAAAAACAGGCCCGTCAATCAGCGAGCCTGTTTTTTGAGGTTCCTGATTTTTAAGTTATGCGGGGCTTACTTTAGTGGCCTCCAAGCCTTTTTTGCCCTGCGCGGCCTCGTACTGGACCTTCATCCCGTCCTTGAGCGTGCGGAAGCCTTCCATCGTAATGTTGGTGTGATGGACGAACAAATCCTGCCCGCCGTCTTCGGGAGTGATGAAGCCAAACCCCTTTTTGTCGTTGAACCACTTAACTGTACCAATACTCACTTGAACTCTCCTTGGTCCGTACCCGGACCTGTCTTAACTGCCCCTCGATATTTACCAAGAGCCGGTTCGAGGGTAAAACCCCAGCTCCATTCTCTACCGCTAAAAATAAACCAAACAGGTTTGTTCTTGTCAATATAAAAAAGAATCTCCGCTCTATTCGGCGAAAAAATAAACAACTTAACATTCTCTATGTTGTTAATCCGGTATCTGCTGACAAAAAAACCTCTGTTTCTTTATATCGGCACGCTGTTTTTTTAATTTCAGCCTTTTTTGTTTTACAGCGGCCTTTACGACGGTCTTTTTCCGGGGTTTTGGCTTTACCAAGGCCTCACTTATCAGGGAATGGAGCTTATCGAGAGCCGCTTTCCGATTTGCGGTCTGGGAGCGGAAACGTGAGCAGGTTATATGGATGCAATTGTTTTTATCAGTCCTTGCGGCCAGTTTCCCAAGAATGACCGATTTCTGCCAGTCAGAAAAGGCAGTGCATTTTGTGACATCACAAATAAGCGTTGCCCGCGTGTTGACTTTGTTCACGTTCTGTCCGCCCGGCCCGGAGCTGCGGGAAAAAGTGAATCTTATACAGTCCTGCGGGATTTGAATCTGTTCCGAACTTTTTGTCATTTTTTTGTTCCAATACCGGATTCATCGGCAAAAACATATTTATTTTTGAATGAGTTTACGAAAAGCCCGCCTATCCGCGGCCAAATGTATTGCAAACAGCGTCTTATCCGTGTAGATTAGCAGGTACGGTATGCAGTGTGCAAATAATTTCTGGAGAGGTGTCGGAGCGGCTGATCGAGCTGGTTTCGAAAACCAGTGTGCCCGTCAGGGCACCGCGGGTTCGAATCCCGCCCTCTCCGTTAGTTTTTTGCAGCGTTGTGTAAGTGCCTAAACTTGCGTGTGTTGCAGAAGTGTTTCTTGCGGATGTGTAGCTGACTGTCCTGCGATTGTCCTAGTTTTCCCCCATAGCACTGTTGAAACTTAAGCTGTTCATTGCATTCTGCGAGTGCCTATCATTGACGCCGGCATCAAATTTCCCAATCGCACCTGCCTGTCTTTTTTATAACCACTTTTATTGGCATTGCCTATAAAAAGATTCAAAATGTCGGCTTATGCCTTTTTTTATTACCATTTGACTTTTGCCCGGCCGTTATGGTACAATCGTTCCTGAAGTTGGAGGGGAAGTCTATAACGGGCAGGAGTAGGGGTATGAGAAGAAACATATTTGCAGTGGTTGTCGTTGTCTGTGTGGGTTTCGTTTTCACAAATCTGTCATACGCTGATGTTCTGGCCGTCTGGGATTTCGGCGACAGCAGCCTCTACTACACCGAAAGCCCGGCATATAACACCGTCTCGGCGCCGGAATTCCTGATGACTGGAGGCGAGAAGGACACGAACGGAAAGAACGGCATTGCTTACACAGACTCTGCGGGTATTGCACATATCGCCGGCCAGGCGGCGGCCTGGGACGATGTCGCCATAACCGGCGATAATGACGCTGCGCTGACCCTGACGTTCAACACCACAGGCTTTCAAAATTTAGCTATCCGCTGGGATTATAAATCCGAACTGGCGACCAGTTTCGATTTCTCCTATCGGACAGCCGCGGACGGTGCGTGGAACAAACTTTTAGACAATTCCCCTATTACCCCTATTGCCATTGGC
>JBGSSG010000064.1:0-4741 GCA_041737185.1 Anaerohalosphaeraceae bacterium | reverse complement strand
ACGACTATAGTGGCCAACTTTCGTGAGAGTTCGCCAAACTGGGTCGCAAGACCTGTTTTTACGACGACTCCAAGGCCCGTACCGCTTACGACGCTTGAGCCCATAAAACCTATATTGGTCAAGTCTGAAGGCGATTGTTTTTGTGAAGCAGCGGCTTCGACCGTCTTCTCAACGGGGAATGACTCGCCGGTCAAAGCCGCCTGATTGATAAACAGGTCCTTGCACGAAATAATCCTTAAATCAGCCGGAATCATGTCGCCGGCAAACAAATCAACAATGTCTCCTGGAACGATTTCCCGGATATTCACTTCTTTGGGTTTGCCATTACGATAGACGGTGGCAGTGGCACGCACCATTTCGCTCAAACGGTCCGCTTCTTTTCCGGCACGATATTCCTGAATAAACGACAGGAATACGCTGATAAACGCCATTGCGATAACTAAAATTGCGCTTATCTTTTCACCGAAGAAAAGAGAAAAGCCGGCAATAATCAAAAGGACGATAACTAAAGGGTTAATGAATCTGGAAAGGATTTGAGAAACAGCGGTTCGTTTCTTTTTCCTGGCGGGTTCATTAAAACCAAACTCCTCAAGCCGACTGCCTGCTTCCTCTTCGGTCAATCCTTTCAAAGAGGTTTCCAGCCTGTCAAAAAGGAGGGCTTGTGGACTGCCGATATAGTCAAAATTCCAGATTTGGGACTTTTTATTCATATTCATTCTCTTTAGAGAACCTTTAGACAAAACAGAACCGAGGATTGGAGGGCGGCAAGCAGGGTCAGGGGGGATGTTTGTGTGATGGTTACGTTTGCAAATTGCCCTGCCAGGTCTTTCGGGCCGTTGAAGACGGCGATATAATCGTGCGATGTCCTGCCGACCAGTTGGGGGAATTTTTCATTTTCGGCGGCGTTAAGGCGGGGTTTTTTGCTCGGCCCTTCAACCAGCACTTCGAGGGTTTTACCGATGAAGCGTTTGTTGTCTTCTTCGGCGATTTTGTTCACCAGTTCAAGAAGCTCCAGATTGCGCCGCTGTTTTACATCAAGAGGAACATCGTCGCTTAGGGCCTGTTCGGCGGCGGTCGAAGGCCGGGGCGAGTATTTGAACACAAAGCAGTTCTTGTAGCGGACTTTTTCGACCAGTTCGAGCGTGTCGTAAAAGTCCTGCTCTGTTTCGCCCGGGAAGCCGACGATAAAGTCGCCGGCGATGGCGATGTCGGGAACGATTGCGCGAGCCTTTTCTATCAGCGCGAGGTATTGCAAGCGGGTATAGCCGCGGTTCATAGCGGAAAGGATTTTATCCGAGCCGCTCTGTGCGGGGATGTGCAGGTACGGGCAGACCTTCGGCAGCGCAGCCATTGTGTTCAGGATGGAGTCGTCGAATTTTCCCGGGTGGCTGGTGATAAATCGGAGCCAGCGGATGCCTTCTACGCCTGAGAGTTTTTCGAGCAGGTCGGCCAGTGTCCATATTTTGCCGTTTTCGGCGAAGCGGTAGGCGTTGACGTTCTGGCCGAGGAGGGTAATTTGTTTTATTCCGGCCCCGGCCAGTTTTTTCGCCTGTTCGATTACAAGGTTCGGCGGGCGGGAGATTTCCGGGCCGCGGACATACGGGACGATGCAGTAAGAGCAGAAATTATCGCAGCCCCGCATTACGCGGATGTATGCCTGGGATTTTATATGGTTTTTGTCGGAGTCGAAATCCATTTCAAACTCGTCGAGCAGTTGCCGATGCCCCGCGGCATCCGGCGTGCGGATGTCTTCGGTTACGGCAAGCTGCGGGCTTCGGCAGTCAAGGGCGTTTTGGATAAGGTCGGGGATGTCGGGCAGTTGGGCCGGGCCTGCGACAATATCAACCGCCTCATTACCGAGCAGTTCTTTTCCGAGACGCTGTGCCATACAGCCGATAACTGCGACAAGCAGGCCGGGGCGGTTTTTTTTGAGGTGTTTGAGGTGTCCGAGGTTTGAAAGGACGCGGTCTTCGGCGTGCTTGCGGACCGAGCAGGTGTTAATGATGACAATATCGGCGTCGGAGACATCTTCGGCCTGCGTAAAGCCCCTGTGCATAAGGGCAGAGGCAAGCAGGCCGGAGTCCAGCTTGTTCATCTGGCAGCCGAAGTTTTTAAGATGAAATTTTGGACCATTCATAAGAAAAACCAGTATAATCGAAAACTAACGGCCCAGCCAGCGTTTTAGGCTGATGAGGCGGTGAAATTTTCCGTTTTCTGTTTTACATCGGGATTTATAACTTACAGGAGAAATTGATGGCGATAAGCGAAAAAAGACTGCTTGCCGAACGCGAGCCGGGTATGCATTCGGTCCGGCGGGGGATACTTGGCCGGCTGCACTGGGAAAATTTTGACTGGCTCAATCATTTTGCGGAATGGCTTATAAAGGCGGCTGGGCTGTTCGGCAGAGGGTATCGGAACGTATTAAATCTGCGGCTTGAGGATGTGGAGCTTACGGTACCGAGGCTGCCGGCGGCGTTTGATGGCTTTCGGCTGCTGTGGATTTCAGATTTTCACATTGAGCAATTCGACCGGCTTCCCGATAGGGTGCTGTCGATAGCTCAAGGCTGCCGGTATGACCTGTGTGTGCTTGGCGGAGATTGCTGTTTTGCGCATCATATCACGGACAAGGCGTGCAGTCTGATGGAAAAAATCGCCCGTGGGCTTGCCGGGAAAGGGCCGGTGGTCGCGGTGTTCGGCAATCACGACTATTCGCCGATGGCCAGGGTACTTGAAGGCTGCGGGGTGAGGATGCTGCTCAATGAGCATTATTGTCTGAATCGCGGAGCGGACAAAGTTTATCTTGTCGGGGTCGATGACTGTCATTATTTCGGGGCGGATGATTTGGCTGCGGCTACGACGGGGATAGGTCAGGGGGAGTTTACGGTTTTGCTTTCTCATTCGCCGGAAATTTATAAAAAGGCCTCGGCGGCGGGGATTGATGTCTGCCTGTCCGGGCATACGCACGGCGGACAGATTTGCCTGCCGGGCGGATTGGTATTGGTATCCAGCGTATCGACGCCAAGACGGATGCTAAAGGGCGCCTGGGAGTATAATGGAATGGTCGGATATACCAGCAGAGGCGTCGGCGCCAGCGGCGCGGCAGTACGATTCAACTGCCCGTCGGAAATTACGCTGTTCACGTTCAAAAGGTCAGACTCTGTTCTGCGTGGTAGGAACTGCGGGTAAAAGGAGAACTCATAACCCAGCTAAAGCCAATGTCAAGGGCGGTCTGTTTCCAATAGTCGAATTTTTCAGGGCGGATAAACTCGGCCACGTCGAGAGATTCTCCGGATGGTTTGAGGTACTGGCCGACGGCAAGCCGGTCGCAACGGACGCTTCGCAGGTCTTTGAGGGTTTGGAGTATCTGGCCGTCTGTTTCGCCAAGGCCGAGCATAATGGCCGATTTTGTCTGCGTGTCGGGCCAGGCGGCTTTTGCCTTAGCCAGCAGGTCGAGGGAGCGGCGGTAATCTCCGCCAGGCCGGGCGATGGGGTAAAGCTGCGGCACGGTTTCGATATTATGTCCGAACACAAACGGCAGCGACTCGGTGAGGATTTCAATGGCTTTATCCTGACAATCGCGAAAATCCGGCACGAGCAGCTCAAATTTTAAGTCCGGCATTTCCTGTCTGCATTTGGTAATGACGTTTTTGAAGTGTGATGCGCCGCCGTCGGGCAGGTCGTCGCGGTCAACGCTTGTGATGACGAGGTATTTAAGGTTCATCTGTTTTGCCATAGCGGCGACCTTGGCCGGTTCTTCCGGGTCCGGCGGCAGGGGTTTGCCGTGTCCGACCGAGCAGAACCGGCAGTTTCGCGTGCAGATATTGCCGAGAATCAGCACGGTGGCTGTGCCGCGGCTCCAGCAGTCGCCCTGGTTGGGGCAGTTGGCGTTTGTGCAAATGGTTTCAATGCCCAGTGCGCTGATGGTCTGGCCGGTGCGATGGTAGGCGGCGCCTGAGCCGATACGGCGTTTTATCCAGTCTGGAAATTTGCGCTTCTGTTCCATCGATTTACTTTACATTCCAGTATTTTTCGCATAACTGCGATAGAATGTTTTTTGCTTTCCGAATCGGCGTATCCTTGCCGGCCAGTTTTCTTACCGAGGTCATTTTAACATTTTCCAGCCCGCAGGGAACGATGTAATCGAAAATCGACAGGTCGTTATTGATATTGACGGCCATCCCGTGAAAGGTTACCCATTTTTTAAGCTGGACGCCGATGGATGCGATTTTGTCGTTTTCGACCCACAGGCCCGGCAGGCCTTTTCGCCGGCAGGCGGCGACGCCCAGCTCGGCAAGCAGTTCGATGCCGATTTGTTCGAGCTGCCTGATGTATTCGGTAATTCCGAGGTTGAGCGATTTTAGTTTGATTATGGGGTAGATGACGATTTGGCCGGGGTTGTGGGCGGTAGCGCCGCCGCCTCTGCCGATTTGGATAAGCTCTATGCCGGCCGCTTTGAGCTCGGCAGGAGAGGCAAGGAGTTTGTTTTCGGTTTTTCTCGCGCCGAGGGTAATTACCGGCGGGTGTTCCGCCAGCAGGACGGTGTTTTGGATTTTGTCTGCCTGTCTGTCTGCGCAAAGCTGCTGCTGAAGCGACAGAATCTCCGTATAGCCGGCCAGGCCGCAGTCGCGGATGTCCAATGTTGTATTTATCGAAACGATCTTCATTGCAGACCTCTCGGGCGTTTTGCGGTTTTTCGGATTTCCGGGAAGCGGGAGCGGATGATAGCTTTTGTTTCTTCGAG
>JBGSSG010000061.1:0-10402 GCA_041737185.1 Anaerohalosphaeraceae bacterium | reverse complement strand
AGGGCGAGCTTGCGGGCGGAGGGGAGACCAAAAAAACTCAAAGCGTTTTTTTGGAAAGGGTGTGCTGGGTATGAAAAGGAAGGAAGAAATTTTCAGGGGGTCGATTCTCTGTCTTGTCTTGTGCATTCCGTTTTTAACTCTACTTCCATCGGCAGCATCGGCAGCAACGCCGGATGATATCGAGGATGCAATCGAAACGGGCGTCGCCGGACAGCCGACGGAATTTCTTTATAAAGAATTAAATTTTATCGGCGGATATTCTGACAATGACGGCCTAATCGGCAAAACGCGAGGTATGCTCAAAAATTCCGCCGGCTTCGAGTATTTCCGAAAATTTTCAGACCAGTACGGCGACCGCCTTACTTTAGATTTACAAATGCGGTACAGCTATGACTCAATCGAAGACAGCAGGGAAGCACACGCCATTGAGATTCACAATGCGTGGCTTGAATACAAACTTGGGCTGGGCCGGTCGCTTACAATAGGTCATTTCGACCCTGCATTCGGGCTTGAGCCGGTGGTTGATACTCATTCGTCGCTGCTGCAAACACTGGCTATGCACTCGCTGGGCTATACAAAAGACTGGGGTATCGGCTACAAAACTCTGCTCGGTGATTTTGATTTCCAAATCGCCGCTCAACTCGGCTCAGGTATGCCGCTTTATTATTATGACCACTGTTATTTGCTCACAACTCGTATCGCTGCGCCGATGCAGGACGGCAAACAATTGGGTTTGTCGTTTGCTTATGGCCGGACGCTGAGTTTCGTTCAGGAACGCACAATTCCCGCGCCGGATTTATTGAACGAATACAGCGAACAGAAAAAATTAATCAGTCTTGATTATCAATCGCCGCTTGGGCCTTTTGGATTCAAGGGTGAAATCGCAGCCGGCGACAGGGAAGGCGACACTGTCGGCGGAGCATTAACAGAGTTTTCCTATATATTACCAGACAATCAAAATATCACTTTTAAGCTTCAAGCATCTTATTGGGCGGATAATTTTGCAAATTCTGATATGACCGATGCAACAATTGCGCCGGTTGTAGAGTATAAGATTAATAACGAGTGGTCTTTTCGTGCCGGCTATTTTCACGATTTAGAGGCTATGGAGAAAAAAGACCGAATAGTTCTTTTTCAGTTATACTATTATGGACTATAATCTTAAAAGGAGCAATTATGAGAAATTTGGCATTTTGCGTGGTGGTTTTGACTGCTACGGCAAATTTATTCGCTGCGATTGGCTGTTCGCTTAACGACCCGGACAGGGATATTAAACGACTTTTCCCCGACGCGACAAATTACAAGACGGATTTTATTTCCATAAAGGATACCGGTGGCCAGCCGCTGGCGGACGAAATTCAGCAAAAGCTCGGCGACAAGTTCGAGCCGGTCTATGAAACTCTCGATGCGCCTTACGCGTTTTATACCGTACTCAAGAACAACAAACTCCTCGGCTATGTCCACGGCGTTAATCAGAAAGGCAGATTCGGCGGAATGCAGCTTGTTGTTACCACAGACCCCAACGGCGTTATAATCGATTTTTTTTATCAGCGGCTCAGTTCTCCTGAAGCGAAAAAATTCAGAGACCCGAACTTTACAAAACAGTTTATCGGCCTTACGCTGGCAGACTTTTACAGGCACAAGCCGCAGGACAAAATCAAAGACCCTGCCGAGAAAAGCAATTCTGATTTCAAAGCCACGCTTAGAGGGCTGTTTAAAAATCTGATACTTATGGACGAATTTAAAATGAATAACAAGTTCGATAGCGTATATATCGAAATAAAAAAACAAAACAATTCTAATGGGGTAAACAAAAATGAAAACAAAGAGCCTAACACAAATTAGTCTGGCGGTTATTTTGGCGACATCGGCATTTACACTTATAAGCTGCAAAGGCAAGGCTGGATCCTTCGGCCAGCCTGTCAGCGATAAAACAATCACGTCGATTAAGTCTATCGCGACAACTCCCGCAGATTACAATGACAAGACCGTTACCGTTAAAGGCAAAATCATTCTCGAATGTCCGTCCGGCTGCTGGTTTGATTTACAGCAGGATACGGCGGTCTTGCGAGTGAACATTGAGCCGTCCGGCCTGGCGATTCCGCAAAAAATCGGCAGCACCGCGACGGTGCAGGGGACGCTTAAAATTCAAGACAACCAGCCGACGCTGATTGGAACAGGGGTAGAAATAAAATGAATATAATCAGCATTTCGATAAAAAATCTCAAACGCAAAAAAATCCGTTCTGTTTTGACAATCGGCGGAGTTGCGTTAGCGGTCGCGGTTCTTGTAAGCCTGCTTGGTTTTGACAAGGGATACCAAAAATCGCTCACGGACAATATCGACAAGATGGGCTATCAGCTTCTTGTTACGGCCAAGGGCTGTCCTTATGAAGCCGCCACGATGATGCTCAAAGGCGGAGGCGGACTGCGGTATATGGAACAAAAAGTCTATGACAATATAAGGACCGATTCTCGTGTTGACAAAATATCGCCGCAGTTAGTTGCAAGCACATTTGACCCGGAACTGCAAAAAGGTCAGGGCGGATATGCCCTGTATATGGGCATTAATGACGACTATCTCAAGTTAAAGCCGTGGGCAAAATTCAAATCAGGCGGATGGTTTTCCGGCGACGACACCAATGAGGTAATCATAGGTTTCGAAGCGGCGGAATTTGAGCAGAGGTCCGTCGGCGACGAGGTTTTTATCGCAGGGGTCGGCCAGGTTCTCAAAGTGGTCGGCATTTTCGAGCGCACCGGCACACAGGACGATGGTATGATGTTTATCCCGCTCAAGTCGGCGCAGAGAATTTTCTCGCTGCCGGGAAAACTTACAGGGATAGGCGTAAAGCTCAAGGATATACATCAAATCGCAAAATTCGAGGAAGACCTTTACAGTGTTCCTGAAATCCAGATTATCAGTATGGCTCAGGTGCGAGGCACTATTTTGAATCTCGTTTCATCCGCAAAAGTGCTTGCAAACGCGGTGGCTTTCATTGCGATTTTTATCGCCGCTATCGGCGTAATGAACACGATACTGATGTCGGTCTTTGAGCGAACGCAGGAAATCGGAATTTCAAAGGCGATGGGAGCTTCCAGACTCGATATTTTCAAGTTTATCTGGTCGGAGACAATTTTAATATGTACGCTCGGCGGGACAATCGGGTGCGCCCTGGCGATTGTCGGTTCGGGCTTTGTTGAATTTATAATCAAAAAGATACTGCCTTATGCGCCGACAGGAAACCTTGTCAGTATCGAGCCGAAACTTTTGATTTCCGCCTTAACAGGAGCGGTGATTCTCGGTATGGCAAGCGGCATTTACCCTGCGTGGCGCGCAAGCTCAATGAGACCTGTTCAGGCTATTCGTTCTGCGGAGTAAAAATATGGAAACAGTAGTTATTAAAACTGAAAAACTTACCAAATTATATAAATTGTCAGCGGAAGTTGTCCGGGCTGTTGACGGCGTTGACCTTGAGATAAGGGCGGGCGAATTTGTCGCGATAATGGGTCCCAGCGGTTCCGGCAAAACTACGCTGCTGGATATGATTGGCTGTCTCGATGCCATTACCAGCGGCAAACTCGAAATTATGGGACAGGATGTTTCACAAATATCCGAGAGCGGGCTCGTCAATATCCGCAGAGGAAAAATAGGCTTTGTGTTTCAGGATTTTTCGCTGCTGCCGACGCTTACCGCGATGGAAAATGTCCAGCTTGCGCCGTTTTTTGCCCGGCAAAAAGAATCTTCCGCTACTGCCAAACGGCTGCTGGAAACAGTCGGGCTTTCCGAGCGTGCCAGGCATTTGCCGCGTCAGCTTAGCGGCGGAGAGAAACAGCGTGTTGCCATTGCCCGCGCCCTTGCTGTAAATCCGCAGTTTTTGATTGCCGATGAGCCGACGGGGCATTTGGATTCAAAAAATTCGCAGACCATTTTTGAGCTTTTGAAGGAGCTTAATGACAAACAAGGCCTTACCGTAATTTTGGCCACGCACGACATAGGCCTTGGCAAACAGTGCAAACGGATAATTTCACTTCGCGATGGAAAAATACAGATTTGAGAAAGTTGATAGTCGATAGTCAGCATAGTCCGCCCCGGCAAATTTATGCTGGAAATCCGCGCCGCCGGCCTTATAATACGGCCCTTCTGTTCCCTGTCTCTAAATTGTTTACGAAAGGCTTATTTTTATGGAATTTCGGGTACCATTATCCAGGCCGGATATCACTGATGCCGAAATACAGGCCGTTTCAAGCGTCCTGAAAAGCCCTAATCTATCCCTCGGCCCCAAACTGAGGGAATTTGAGCAGGCTTTCGAATCCTATATCGGCATAAAACACGCCGTCGCCGTCAACAGCGGCACCAGCGGCCTGTTCCTCTGCGCAGAGGCTATGGGACTTGGCCCAGACGACGAAGTCATCACCACCCCGTTTACATTCATTGCCACCGTCAATATCATTATGATGACAGGGGCCAGACCTGTTTTGGTCGATATCGACCCTGTCAATATGAACATCGACCCGGAAAAAATCGCGGGAAAAATAACCCCGCGAACAAAAGCAATTGTCCCAGTAGAGGTTTTCGGAAATCCCGCCGGCATCGACCGCGTCTGCAAAATCGCCGAAAAACATAATCTGGCCGTTCTCGAGGACAGTTGCGAGGGCCTCGGCTCAACACTCAACGGCAAAAAAGTCGGCACATTCGGCAAGATGAGCGTCTTTGCATTCTACCCGAACAAACAGATGACCACAGGCGAAGGCGGAATGATACTCACCGACGACGACGGCCTGGCCGAATTATGCGCCTCTCTGCGAAATCAGGGCCGCGGCCGCAGCGGCGGCTGGCTCGCGCATCAGCGACTCGGCTACAATTACCGCCTCTGCGACATAAACTGCGCCCTCGGCATCGTGCAGCTCTCACGCATAGAGGAGTTTATCCAGAAACGACGGCAGGTTGCGCAAATGTACACAAATATCCTCGCCGATGACCGCCGGCTGATAGTCCCGACCGAACCCCAAAATTGCCGGATGAGTTGGTTTGTTTTTGTCGTGCGTCTAAACGCGGATTACAATCAGAGCCATCGCGATGCGCTGCTCAAAAAAATGCTCGACCGCGGCATACAGGTAAGCAACTATTTCCCGCCTGTCCACCTTCAGCCGTTTATGGTTGAAAAGTTCGGGTATAAAATCGGCGATTTCCCCCTCACCGAGTCAACCTGCCAAAGGACTGTCGCTTTGCCTTTCCATAACAACCTGACAAAAAAAGAGGTGGAACTGGTCTGCAAAGAACTCAAAAACTGCCTCGATAGCCTGTAACGGACTCTTATGAAAATAGTCGCCGGTTCGGGATTCAGAACGGTCAGAAAAAATACGGCTTAAAAATCAAAACAGCCTTAAAGACTTGATTTCTTTGCGACGGGAATATGAATTTAAAAAAAGCTGCAAGTCCTACTTCAATCAAAAACCTGATAACTGCGAATCAATCAACCTCGAATCCGTAACAAAGCATTTCGCAGCGAAGGTAAATCCTTTTGCAGGATTTGCCAGATGATTGCAACGTCGATACCGAAATATTCGTGGACAATCCTATGCCGCAACCCAACAATTTTATGCCATTCTATTTCTGAATGACTTTTCTTGAAGTCGTCAGGCAGCCGATTTGCCGCCTCGCCTATAATCTCAAAATTTCTGGCTACAGCGTCAACAGACTTCCGGTCTTTTGAAAAGGCGTCAAATGACATATCCATAGTATATTGCCCGATTCTGTCAATGGCTTCACAAATATCGTCCAGCAATAAGTTGACGGGCCTTTTAGACATAAATCAGTTCCGATTCGATGAATTGCATTGTTTTGGAAGTAATTGCACGGCTTGATACGAGGTCAACATGTACCCCGAGCAGCTTCTCGATTCTTTCTGCCAGAGTTACGAACTCCAAACCTATGGATGGATCCACATCGACAAGTATATCCACATCACTGTCTATTTGCTGCTCATCCCTCGCATACGAGCCGAACAATGCCAGCTTGCGAACCTTAAACTGTCTCTGAAGTTCCGGTTTGTTCTTGAGGAGCATTCTGATGATTTCTTTTTTTGCTATCACGTTATTCCCTGAAAATACCGATTTTTTGCGGCATTATTATAAACCCTGTTTCTACGGCGGTCATATATATTATGATACCACAAGACCTCCCCAAACTCAAGATATTCCCCGCAGACGAAAAAATTACAACCGAGGCCTGGCCGCCGGCGAGTGTTGCATAACATAAAATATGCCCACACCGAAGGGCATGGGCATATTCTCAATCCTGTACCTTTTTCCCGTTTACCTTTCTTGTCCGCCATAGCCTTGGCGACGGCGGATGCCTTTTACCTTTCTTATCGCCAATCCGCCCAAGCCAAACAGCAAAAGCGTGGCTGGTTCGGGAATGGAGGCTATACGAAAACCAACACTGTCGTTCTCAAAGGAAGGGTCGCGTAAACAGTCGTACCGACCGGACGAACTGAGGTAGTAGCCGGTGCGGTCGGCACCGCCGCTGTCGTACGACCAACCACGAATGCCGCGATAGGAACCATCAATAAAAGTTTCGTTCCACTCACAGACATTACCCATCATATCAAAAGTGCCGTTCTGCTCTTGTGTGCCAGCACCTACATCCCAAGGGAAAATAGATGAACCGCCATAATAATTCCAACCCTCAACATCAGGGATAGTATTTAAGCCGTTGGCATAAGTCGAATAGCCGCTGCCGTCCGGTTTATAATAAGCAGCCTTATACCATTCATCTTCAGTCGGTATGACATAAGCCTTACCGTAAGCCGATATAGCCGCGGCACGGTTAACTGTAATGCTGCCGTCCGTACCAAGCTGATAAGCCCCAATGCTCTTGTTGCCACTGGTAAGATAGTTACAGAACTGGGCTGCCTCATACCAGCTTACATAATTGGCAGGCTGTTGGGAATCGTTCCAATATGTACTTTCGTCGTAAGCATAGCTCGGATTGCCGGTCGGAGCACCTGCCGCAGCGGTAAAGATGTTCCACTGCGTATTGGTAATCTCATACTTGCCAATACGGTATTCGTAACCAACTGCACCACAGCCATACGGATTTGCTTCAGCTCTGGTATCCCTCGTATTACCCGCATGGCCGATAGCTACAAAATCAATGTCGATGCCCCGTACAGTCTCAGCAAAAACAAGACTTGTACTACAGACCGAGACAATGATTGACAATAGAATTTTTCTTTTCATCTTCCCATCCTCCTAAAAAATTGTTTCTTCTGCGTTTTTGAGTGGGGGGAAACCTGGCAGGGACAAATTGAAGCTCTCTCCTCACTCCTCTTCCTCCGCCACAGGCGGATAAATTTGTAAGTCTATAGACGGACTTACACAACGTAACAAGGAATAACTCTACCCCCCCCCTCCAGAATGTCAAGAAATAATTTGCAAGAACTGGGATTTTCCCAAAATTTTCGGCATTTTTTCGGACTAACGCCATTTTTGGCTTGATTTTGAGGGATTATCCGGCAAAAAACCGCTCCAATTCGATATTCGAAAATGCTCTGTGGAAAAGCTCACTATAATGATGGGTCTTGCCGTGCTCCGAATGTCGTCATTCCGAGCGAATGCGAGGAATCTGACCTGCTCGCAGGTCACCCCGAACGAATGTGAGGGGTCTGTTAAAATCAGCAGATTCCCCATCCCGCCAACCCGCCAGAGGCGGGTAAAAGGCGGGGATTAGGAATGACGCTTTCCAGCCTCGTCAATGTTTTCTACGGAGCAATTCGAAAATTGATGATTTCACCCAATTTTTCTGCTCCCAAAAATTGACCGTAAGCTCTGCGTTTCTTAAGCTTTACTTGAAAGGACCGAATTGCGAACGGTCCGGCCGAACGAGAAAGCACGGGGGTATCGGCAGATTGCACAGCCGCGACCTTCGCGGACAATGTGATTTGGGAGAATGTTTATGGGCCGTTGGAGAACCAGACTTCTTTTCGGGCTGATTGCGTACTGCGGGGGCTTCGCGACTGCCATTTACGCTCTGGCTCCCGCCTTTGAAAAAAATGAAAAGAACGCAGTGGGGTCTAAGGTCGTCCGGCAATCCGGGGGGGATGCCGGACAGGTCTGCTCGGATTCGCGGACCAGCGCCGCAATCTGGAAAGACCGAATGCAAAACGTAGTCTCAATCGCCGAGGAACAGGCATGCAAGGCGGCAGTGCTTGTAAAGGCTCAGCTTGCACGCATGCGGCAGGATAGCGGCCAATAAGCCGCGACCGGAAAACGGCGTCAAAGCCTGTTTTCGGTATCGTCTGCGATAGATGCGCCTGCACATAACGGCGGCGCACTATTTCGCCGACTGCACCGGCAGTGAACCCCATCGGTTCACTGCCGGTGCTTTCCTTATTTCAGGGCGCCGGCGATTGAAAACATCGCCGATTCAATGAAAAAAATCCAGCACCGTCATATCCTCAAACCGTCGTACCGGCAAGGCCGGCCAAAAAGCATTTGACACGATAAATACTTTCTCCTACCATTGCCTCTCTCGATTAGCTCTACATCGCAATTAGCGCCTTGCTGTGTTGGCTATAAACCGTTTGGTTATATGAAGTTAAATCTTAAATCCGAATTTCTAAATCCTAAACAAGGTCTAAATCCAAATGACCAAAAATTCAAAACAGTTCAGAGCCGCTAATGTGCGGTTTTTGTTTTGAAAATTGGGATTTTGAACATTTGATATTGTTTAGGGTTTAGGATTTAGTGCTTGGGATTTTCAACATAGTATTGTTACAAAATTTATTTGCGATGTAGCGATGTTACTTCTCTCGGTTAGAAAGAAAATATAAATGCCCAGCCATTTTTTGGCAAAAATCCTGCTGGATGACCTTGAAATCCTCGGCTATTCCGTCGCCGGAGAGGAAACCGTCGTCGCTGTACCGCAGCTTGACGTCTGTTTTGATATCGGAAAAGCCCCCGACCAGGTCATACACATCAACCATTTGCTGCTTACACACGGCCATATGGACCACGCCGCCGGAATCGCTTACTATCTTTCCCACAGAAAATTCTGCGACCTGCCCCCCGGCGTCGTCCTGGCCCCCCCGAACGTCATCGCCCCGATACGCGAAATACTTGACGCCTGGTCAAGCCTCGACGGAAATCGTATCCCCGCCGAACTTGTCCCCGTTCGGCCGGGCGACGAGTACCAGATAAAGCCGAACCTGTTCGTGCGCGTTTTTCCGACAAAACATACCAGAGGGGCCGTCGGTTTCTGCGCCATCGAAAAAAGAAAAAAATTAAAACCGGAATACTCCGACCTCAGCGGACCGCAATTAGTCGCTCTCAAGAAACAAGGCGTTATTATCGATTATCCCGTCGAAATACCGCTGGTCGCTTACCTCGGCGATACGCAATACGTCGATTTCTCGCAACTCGATTATGTCGCAAACTGCCGGATTCTCATCGCCGAGTGCACCTTCTTCGACGATGAGCACACCGACCGCGCCGACGCGGGCCGCCACATGCACATAGACGAGTTCGCCCCTCTGCTGAAAAAAATGAACAACCGGCACATCATCATTACGCATCTTACGCTGCGAACCACCATCGCCGCCGCTGCCGGAATGCTTAAAGAAAAACTCCCCAGCGATATCTATAAAAAAGTGCTGTTCCTGATGGACAGAAAACGACCGAAAATAATCGATAGTCAATAATCAGTCGTTAATCAGCATCCACGCTCTCAACACCTCCGCCACGCTCCATGCCTGTGCAAAACATCCCTTCGGCTCCTGCGGCGAATCCCCGTCAAAAACCTCCGAAATACTCCCAATGCATCCGCTCTGCGTCAAATGCTCCAGCAAAGGTTCGAGCATCTTTTTGCCTTCCTGCCGAGAATCCGCGCTGAAATCGTTGACGCGGAGGTACGCTTCTATAAAAGGCCCGATTAAATAGGGCCATACGGTCCCCTGATGGTATGCCCGGTCTCGTTCAAATCCGCTGCCTTCATATCGTCCGATATAGCCCGCATCTTCCGCACTTAGCGTCCGAAGACCATAATCGGTAAGCAGATGTTTCTGAACCGTCTTGACAACGCTGCGCTGCTGCGGGCGATTAAGCGGGCTGTTTCCAAGCGAAACCGCGAATATCTGGTTTGGCCGAATCCGGGCGTCCGCCGTCCCGTCAGGCAATATACAGTCGTTCAGACAACCCAGACTTTCATTCCAGAACAGGCGCACAAAACTTTTTCGAACCTGCTCGGCAATGTTATGATAAAACCCCGCCGATTCAAGATTCTTGTCCTGGTAATACCCCTCAAGACACCGCAGCATATTATACCACAGCGCATTGACCTCGACAGCCTTGCCGTACCGCGGCGTGAACGTAACGCCGTCGCATTTGGCGTCCATCCAGGTCAG
>JBGSSG010000048.1:0-4474 GCA_041737185.1 Anaerohalosphaeraceae bacterium | reverse complement strand
AGGCGTTTGAACAACTCAAACGTGCGGTGGGGATTAACCCGAAGCTGGCTGAATCGCATACGAATCTGGGCAATCTGTACCTGCGAAGGAAAATGCCGGCCGAGGCGCTTGGCGAGTATGAACGGGCGTTGTCGATACTGGGCAGCGATTTTGCGACGTTCAACAATATGGGCAACGCCTATACGGAGCTTGGTCAGTACGGGCTTGCGGAGGGGTATTATATCCGTGCGATAGAGCTTAAGCGGGATTTTATGGACGCCTACCGCAACCTGTCGCAGGTCTATATTGCGCAGAACAAGATTGAGCAGGCAATGTCCTATCTGCGTGCCGCGGCGGCGCTTAGTCCCGACGACTGGCAGAACTGGCTTTTTCTGGGTCATTGCCATCGCAAAGCAGGGGCGTATTCCGAAGCGCAGAGAGCGTATGAAAAAGCATTGCGCCTTAAGCCGGACGAAACGTCAATCCGGATATGGATTGGATACGTCTATCTGGACCAAAAGCAGGCGGAGCTTGCGCTGAAGGAATTTCTGGCTGCGACAGGACAGGCGGGCGGCGATGCGAATGGATGGTTCGGTCTTGCGCAATCGTACACCCAACTGGGACAGGCCGACCGCGAGATAGAGACGTATCAGAAGATGCTGGAGCTTTGGCCGGGGATGACGGCGGCGATGCAAAACTTAGGCAACGCTTATGTGAAGACAGACAGATATAAAGAGGCGGCGGAATTGTACGCCCGCGGTATCCTGCAGGAGCCGGAAAACGGGGATTTGCATTACAACCTTGCCGTGGCGTACGCGAAGATGGAACGCTACGGCGAGGCGACAGGCGAGTACCAGCAGGCGATTAGACTGCTGCCCGAAAACGCGGCGGCCTATCACGGACTTGCAGTGTGTTTGTATATGACAAAACAGTACGAGCCGTCGCGTCAGGCGGCGCAAAAAGCAAAAGAACTTGGCTACGATGTTCCAGAAGAACTGCTGGATAGTCGATAGTCGCTGGTCAATAGTTAAAAGAACAGGAGAGATATTGTGAAAACGGCAAAAAAGGCGATTATGTGGATTGCGGTTGTTTTGGTTGCGCTGGTGGTTTTGGCAGTTGTATTGTTCACGCTGTTCGGCAACAGCGCGCTTAAAATGGGCATTGAAACGGCGGGGACAAATACGCTCAAGGTCCCGGTATCGCTTAAGGACATCAATCTTTCATTGCTCGGCGGCATCGTCCGGATGAACGACCTTGTAATCGGCAACCCGACAGGTTATCAGCATCCGGATTTTCTGACGATGGGACAGGGGTATGTAAAACTTAAAATGGGAAGTCTTTTATCCAATAAGATTGAGATTGATACGATTCGGCTTGACAAGATTGAGCTTGTTATTGAGCAAAAGGGCATTACGACCAACAACCTGCAGGAAATTCTTGGGGCGCTGCCAAAAGCGGAAAGCACAGGAAAGCCTGAAAAAGAGGGACAGCCCGGCCAGCAGGGTCAGGGCAGAAATCTGCTGATTCGAGAGCTTGCGATAAACGGCGCCGATGTGAAGGTCAAGCTGCTGCCTCTGCCGGGCAAGGCCGATACAATCACATTGCGTCTTGCGCCGATACGCCTTGAGAACATCGGTACGGAAGAGCCGATTGACACGGCGAAACTTACGGGAATCATTCTGAATGCGATTGCCAGAGGAATAGCCGAGCAGGGCAGGGATTTGCTGCCGACGGATATAATCGGGCCTTTAAGCGAACAGCTTGCGGCGCAGGGCCGGAAGATACTTGAAGGAGGTATCGGAACAACGCTGGAGACAGGCAAAGGCGTCATCAAGGGCGGAGAGGACGTGGGCAGGCAGGCCACCGACGCTCTTAAGGGATTGTTCGACAAGAAGGACGACCAGAAATGACCCTGTCGTTAGATGTATAAGATGCGTACAGGCGGACAGGTATTCGTTGCGGTCAGCGGGGGCGTGGACAGTTCGACTGCGGCGGGCCTGCTTAAAGAGCAGGGATACCAATGCAGCGGCGTGTTTATGATTACACATCAGCAGGCGGACGCAGCGCAATCCGACGCACAGGAGGTCTGCCGGCGGCTTGAGATACCTTTTTACGCCGTCGATTTCCGCGATGAATTTGAGCGGGAAATCATTACATATTTTACCGAGGAATACCGCAGGGGCAGGACGCCCAATCCGTGCGTACTTTGCAACCGGATGATGAAGTTCGGCTTGCTGTGGGAATTTGCAAAAAGCAAAGGTGCGGATTTTATCGCGACGGGACACTACGCAAAGGTAAAACACACCGAAGGATTCGCAGGAATCTACCAGGCGGCCGATACCGCCAAGGACCAGTCGTATGTGTTATCAATGATTCGCAGAGAAGTTCTGGAATATATCCTGCTGCCGATGGCCGAGTTGAGCAAAGAGCAGACGCGCGCTCTTGCGGGCAGGTTCGGCCTGCATACGCGCGACAAGGCGGATTCGCAGGAGATATGCTTTGTGCCGGACCAGGATTATGCTGGGCTGCTCCGGCGGCGATGTCCCGAACTGACGCGGCCCGGCGACGTCGTCGATACGGCGGGAAAGGCTCTCGGCAGACACGACGGGATATACAAATGCACTACGGGCCAGCGCAGGGGTCTGCGGATAGCGACAGGCAGGCCGATGTACGTTGTAAAAATTGACGCACAAAGCAATACGATTGTGCTGGGCGGCAAGGACGATTTGCTGTCCGACGGACTTTTGGCGACCGACGTTAACTGGCTGATTGATGTGCCCGCCGAGGCTTTTGAGGCGAAGGTAAAGATACGGTATAATCACAGGGCAGTTCCGGCGGTTGTGTATCCGCAGGGTAAAGGCGAATCTGTTCGGGTGGAATTTACAAAACCGATTTCGGCGATAACGCCCGGCCAGGCAGCGGTGTTTTATATCGCCCAGGGCGATGAGCTTCGCGTGGCCGGGGGAGGATGGATAAGCAGTGATATCAAATATCAAAAATAAAAAATCAAATATCTGGATTCCCGCCTTCGCGGGAATGACAAAAAAGAAAGCGGGAATGACAGATACAGGCTTATTATTCATTTATTTTTTCAAAGACCAATAATGGCGGGTTATATGCGGTGTCGGGAAAACAGCAAGGCGGCGATTATTCATCCGGGGGCGGTCGGGGACTGCGCGCTTAGTCTGCCTTTGGCGGATTTTTTCAAAAACGTTATCGGCGTCGAGCAGGTTGATATGATAGCCAGGGCGGATTACACGCACTTTTATCCGCAGCGAACGGGCGTTGACAGGGTAAGGCCGATGGAAGCCCTGCCGCTGCACAGGCTGTTTGCGGATAGTTCGGCGTTTGAGCCGGAGCAGAAGGACAGTCTGATACAGGCGTTTTCCGAGTATGAATATATTGTGAGTTTTCTGGGCGCCGGAAACCGTGATTATGAGCAGAACCTGATTTTTGCCGCGTATTGCACTCACTCGGCCCAGGTGTGTTTTATTGAGGCTGCCGGGACAAATCAGGCGCACATAGCCGAATTTTATCTAAACCGGCTGGCCCAACAGCTTGGTCTTGAAGAGCCGGCGGATTTTTCGATTGCACAGAAACGGATAACACCTTTGGCGACAGACTTCCAGGCAGGCAAAGATTGTCTTGCCGGTTTCGGGCTTGATGCGGACAAACCGCTTGTTCTGATTCAGCCGGGCAGCGGAGGAAAAGAAAAATGCTGGGCGATGGAAAACTTCCTTCAGGTCGGCAATCGGCTTAAGCAAAATGGCTTTCAGGCTGGCTTCCTTTTAGGGCCTGTAGAGGAAGAAAGGATGACGCTTGGACAGATTGGACAGATAAAGGATGCGGGGGCGGTAGTACGAGGTCTGAATTTGCTGGGCGTTGTTCAGGTTTTAAGCTGTTCGGATATATTTCTGGGCAATGACAGCGGCATCAGCCATCTGGCCGGTGCGATGGGGCTAAAGACGGCGGCGGTGTTCGGGCCGAGCGAGCCGCAAATGTACCGTCCGCTTGGGCCGAATGTGGAGACCTTTCAAATCCCCGGCGAGCGATTCGCAACGGCCTGTCCGTGGGACCAGGAAATGGTTTTTGATGTTTTATCCAAATGGATGTAGAATAGATTAGAATTCAGAACCCGGAACGCAGAATAAGGATGCAGAAATGAAGGCAAAGAGTCTTGGTCAGCTTGCCGAGTATGTAGGCGGACAGCTTTACGGCGACAGGAACGCGATGATAAATTCGGCCTCGACGCTCGAAAAGGCCGGGCCAGGCGAGATTACATTTTTGAGCAACGTAAAGTATGTCCCGCTGATTAAGCAGACAAAGGCAAGCACTGTTCTGGTCGCGGAAAAAATGGATACCCCGGCGGCGCAAATAGTCGTAGCGGACCCGTATTACGCCTTTATGCAGATTGTTGTGCTGCTTCACGGGCACAGGGAGCATCCGCATACGGGTATAAGCGCCCTGGCCTGCGTGGCTGAAAACGCAAAGATTG